>CACZPE010000051.1 GCA_902782875.1 uncultured Ruminococcus sp.
AGGAATTTGTGCCGCATATCACATCTGCGACCCGTGAAAGATCCGAGATAGCAAGAAGGGTGCTGAAGCTGCTGAAGGATCTCTCCGACAATGTCAATACAGACGGCTATGATCTGCGCATCATCCCGAAGCCCATATATACCCAGTCCTGCGGCTGTGAGACCCTTGACTACCGCCACGAGGTCGAGAATATCAACAGCGTGTACGAGGAGAACAGAAATTTCTCGTTCTATATGTATGATGCGGAATCCTCGATGCTGAAACTCAACAAGGCCGATACCGTGCGCACGATGGAGAATATATTCGATGAAAACTCCATAAACTTCGGAGAATATTCCGCATTTTTCCTGATGGTACATACCGATAAGGAACGCCATCCCGCATACGACAGTGATTTTACCTCTCCCACAGGCAACTTTATCCCTGCGATATGGATAGACAAGAACAGGGAATACTCCTCGAGCCCGCACCGCTTTGACCGTTCATCCCTGATACCTCAGGCAAATACCGACAGATCGCATTTCTATTATATCATGAGCGTTCACTGCGCTGAAAGAATGTTCGGATACTCCGTTATAGAAATGGCCGGTAAAGATATATTCAATGAATTCTACAATGTATGGCTTCTCAATCTCGCCATAACTCTTGAGACACTTCTCAAGAACGACCGTATCAGCAAGCTTATCGACAAGCTCGAAAACCTTAGCATCAGGGACGGGCTCACGGGTATGCTCAACCGCCGCGGCTTCGATGATTCCTCCCGAAATGCAATAGCAGCCCTGCGGGAGAAGAAGACCGTATGCACTATGGTCATAGATCTGGACGGTCTTAAGCATATCAACGATGAGTACGGCCATTATGAAGGCGACCGTGTGATAAAGGCAGCTGCGGATATCATAATGCGCTGCTGTGATTCGGGCGAGATAGCGGGCAGAGCAGGCGGCGATGAGTTCTATATATTCGCACTGGATTATTCCGAAACGATGCTCGGCCGCTTCATTGAACGAATGAACGGCTTCATAAAGGAATACAACGAAAGCAACGGCCGCCCGTACAAGATTGATCTGAGCTACGGGGCATATATAACCCAGACCGATTCCGGCGCACGACTTGAGGACTTTATCAGTATAAGCGACTCAAGGATGTATGAGCAGAAACACAAGAAGCCCGGAAGAAGGAGATAATACGGCTACATACGAACTTTCCCTGATCGGAGGAATTGCCATGAATGACAACAAGGAATTATTCAGCATGATAGCAGTTGGCCTTGCCTCGAACTATGATGTTATCTACTATGTTGATCCCTTCAGCGGCAGCTATTCGGGATATACCGTAAACTCCATATACGGCAGCTTTATTGTGCGTGAAGAAGGCGATGATTTCTTCAGCGAGTGCAAAAAGAACATAGATCAGGTCGTGTTCCCCGATGACAGGGACAGGATAAGGAATATTCTCCGCAAGGATTACCTGATATCTGCACTTGAGGACAAAAAGCAGCTGACAGCCGATTACCGCCTTGTTATCGACGATAGGGTGCAGTATACGAGGCTGACTGTTATGTGGGCGCGGGACAAGGCTCATTTTATAATAGCCGTTCAGAACGTGGATGAGGAGATAAAAAAGGAAAAGGAACAGATCCAGGCCCTCAGACAGGCAAATGAACTGGCAAGACGTGATGAGCTTACCGGTACACGAAACAGGACTGCCTATAACGAGCTTGAAAGGCAGCTGCAGGAACGCATCGACTCGGGCGATGAAACTACTGACTTTGCGATAGTTGTCTGTGATATAAACGGTGTGAAAGATATCAATGATACTCTCGGCCACAGGGCGGGCGACGATTATATCCGTTCCTCGTGCAGTCTTATCTGCAAAACATTCTCACACAGTGCGGTATTCAGGATCGGCGGAGATGAATTCGCGGTATTCATCAGCGGCAGCAGCTATATCGAGAAGCAGACACTGCTTGACAGACTGAATACGCAGGTGCTGGAAAATGTAAAAAAGAACAGCGGCCCTGTCATTGCCGCAGGTATGGCCTGCTATGAACGCGGAGCCGACAGAAAGGTATATGATGTATTCAGCCGTGCTGAGATAAAGATGTATGAAAACAAAAGCCGTATCAAGGATCTTTCCGCCTTTGTGGCAGACAGCACAAAGCAGAATGACATGATGATACCTATTACAGCTGAGAGAAGCACTCTTCTGGACAGACTGTTTGAAGCTCTTACTATGGTATCCGACGGTGTGTACATATACGTCTGCGATATGAAGTACGATTACTCCCGCTGGACCAAGGCCGCAGTTGACTATTTCGGCCTTCCCTCGGAGTATATGTATGATGCGGGCAATACCTGGGGCAAAAGGATACATCCCGATGACAGAGAGACCTATCTGCGCAGCTATGAAGAGCTGTTTGCAGGAGGGAGCCTGTCGCACAATATGCAGTATCGCGCTATGAAGCCCGACGGAGAATATGATGTATGTACCTGCCGCGGGATAATACTGCGTGATGCGGAGGGCAAAGCCGACTATTTCTGCGGTTCCATAAGAAACCACAGTGTTCACGGACAGGTAGACCAGCTTACGGGCCTGCGCAATCAGTACGGCTTCTTTGAGGATATCAGATGGGTGCTTGACAATAAACGTCCCGGCAGGATAGTGCTTGTCGGCATCAGCAAGTTTGCTGAGATAAACGAGATATACGGCTATGATTTCGGAAACCGTGTGCTTCAGACTGTAGGACGGTATCTTTTCGATCACTCGGGCAACAACGGTTCGGTATACAGGCTTGACGGTACCAAATTCGCCATTATGACAAGACGGGAGATCGGGGATATAGAACAGCTGTACGACGAGCTCCGCAGGACGTTCCGCGCAGGAACGCCCATAGATGACAAGTATATCATCCTTGACCTTAACGCAGGACTTATAAACGTTGACAACTTCAACGTGGACTACCGCACGGTATATGCCTGTCTCAACTATGCCTACAGCGAATCAAAGCAGCGCCGTCAGGGCGATATGGTCGAATTCCGCAATGATCTCAACGATGAGAACAAGCACCGCATAGAGAAGCTTCATGTTATCAGAGCTTCGATAATGAAGCAGTACAGCGGATTTTTCCTTCTCTATCAGCCGGTAGTGGATTCAAAGACCGAGAAACTGGTGGGTGCGGAAGCGCTGCTGCGCTGGCAGAGCGATGAATACGGCGTGGTGCCGCCCGATCATTTTATACCCCTGCTTGAAAAGGATCCGCTTTTCCCGGAGCTTGGCGAATGGATACTGAAAACGGCACTCAACGACGCTAAAAAGGTACTCGCGGAAATACCCGGGTTTATGATCAACGTAAATCTTTCCTATACCCAGCTTGAAAAGCCTGATTTTCTGGATATGGTCAGAAGAGTCATCAAGGAAACGGGATATCCTCCGAGAAGGCTCTGCCTTGAGATAACCGAGAGATGCAGACTGCTGGATATGGATCTGCTCAAGAACACCGCCGTCAATCTGCGCGGAATGGGGATAAAGATAGCCCTTGACGATTTCGGCACAGGATTCTCTTCCATAAGCATCGTCAAGAATCTGCCCCTTGACTACATCAAGATCGACAGAAGCTTTGTCCGCAGGATAGAGGAGGATGACAAGGAGCGCAATCTGATAAAATCCTTTGCGGTCATCGCATCCAACTTCGGCGCGGAGGTCTGCATAGAGGGTATAGAGACTGAGGGAATGAAGACTATACTCCAGAACTACAGCGTTCACAGCTTCCAGGGCTATTACTATGCCAAGCCGCTGAGGTTCAATGAGTTCCTTGTGTGGAAAGAAAAGTATCTGCCCGACTGAGCCGTATATATGATCAGTACATCCCGCTGCATAACTGCAGCGGGATATTTTGTGTCACATCCTCAAAGTAACTGCAGGATTTGCCTGCCATTAATAAAACGCTTGAAATTCATAAACAAATGTGATATAATTAATATATAGTATGCTTTTTATCCGAATATCATATACGCATCAGAACCGGAAGGAGTATCAATGGATTTTCAGAAATTTGTCAACAGCTTTTTTTCGCCGACCTGTATCGTGTCGGTAGAAAAAACACCGGACGGATATGGCGAGATCCGTATTGCAGCTGTGAATCAGAAATATCTTGATATGATCAATATACGGCTTGAAACCGCAAATATTCATGATCCCGGTCATTCCTTTGTTCCTGATTCACTGTATACCAGATATTTCCCGCAGAACCGCAACTTTGAGGAGGTATGCTTTCGTGCGGCAGTAGAAAAAAAGGATATCCATACATATGCCCATCTTCAGAATATGGAGGTATGGTTCGATATCTACGCGATGCCGATAGACTATGAAAACGGCAGCTTCTGCTACTGTACATATACAGCCACTATGAGCAAGAGCGCCGACAGCGTGCTGAACACCATCAATACAGCCCAGACCTCAAACGATGTACTCAAGACCTGCATCAAGCTTCACAGGGCAGACAATCTGAAGGACGCAATGGAAGGCGTTATCTCGGAGATACGTGAAATATGCAGCGCGGAGTCATGTACGGTGCTTCTGCTCAATGATGAAGAAGAAA
>CACZPE010000052.1 GCA_902782875.1 uncultured Ruminococcus sp.
GGACCCTTCCGTTGTCTATGTCCTGATTTTACAAGTTGAAGGGTTCAACTCCACTCTCCACACTCCAAACTCCACACTGACCCACGCATACCCTGACCCTTTCATATAAAAAACTCCCGAATGTAGATCGGGAGTTTGTGTAATAAGTCCGTGTCATAGTGTCAGCTCACCAGCTGAGAAAGAACGGCGGGGAATTCCTTCAGCTCGTAGGTAACATACATATCGCTGCTGCCTCCGGGCACCCTGAACGTTACCGTAACGGTGCTGACATATGCTCTTATGTAGTTTTCCCCGTTGTAAAGATCGATCACATACAGGCTGTCCGACGGGGTGATGTGATCCTTTCTCACAGGCTCACCGAGCTCGGTGATCTCTCTGATAAGCTCATCAGCCGCCGTTGCGTCGAGCATCTGCGGAAGTCCCGATGCGGTAGGTATAACCGTTACCTCTCCGCCGAGATAGTCGCTGTATATCGTTTCGGGAGTGACCTTCCTGCTGTCTCTGTTTATTATATGGATATCAGAATTGCTGTATCCTCCGTAAGTCACGGTATCCGATGCAGTGGCACCGCCTGCGGCAATGGCGTATACATCCGGCGAGTCGGGTCTTCTTATACTATTGTCCTGCGGGGTGCTGTCGCCTGCGTATACATCAAAGGTCTCCTCAAAGTCCTCCTCTGTCGCCTCTTCATCAACTACATCATCCATCTTGAATTCATTGGAAGGGCGTTCTTCGAGATAAGTCTCTGCTGTCTCAGAGACGGACTGCTCTGTTTCTGCCTGAGTGGTCTGCGCAGTTGTGACCTCCGCTTCGGCGACAGCTACGCTGCCCTTTACAGTCAGGGTATCATCGTTGTCTTCCTCGCCGCTGTTCTCATAGTATACAGCAACATCTTCGGCAACAGCAGCCTCGACCTCTACGGTCTCTTCAACAAGCGCTTCTGCTTCAACAGTATTCTCCGGAGCTTCTCCTGCTGTTTTGTCAGCATGCATATCAACTTCTGCTTCTTCTGTCATGTCATCCTGTATTTCTTCTGCGTCGTCAAGTGCCTCTGTTATCATAACGCCGTCAACAGCCTGTTCGTCAGCCTGCTTTGTATAAAGCTTAGTGTCATTGAGATTTGAGTGGAGAACCACAACTATTGCGGCACATGCTGCAAGTGCGGCAAGGGGTGCTGCCCTGCCGACTGACATTTTTATCTTCGGAGCTTGTGATACAGGCTCGGTATCACGGATCTCGCGCATTTTTCTTGCTGTGCGTTCCTTGAAGGCATCGGAGGCGGTGATGCCGTTCATTGCGCTTTTATATTCCTTCATATCAGGCATCAAAATCAACTCCTAACCTTTTCTTCAGCAGCGCCCGTCCCCTGGCAAGCCTTGTACCGACGGTCGCTTTTGATATTTTGTATACGCCCGCGATCTGGGCGATGGACATTTCTTCAAAATAATACAGATGTATGACTGTTCTGTATTTCTCCGGCAGTGCCATGACTGCCTTCACAACCGGACTGTCGTCCTCGGGCAGCATATCGTCCTCACTGCCCGGTGCCGCATGTTCAGCGGTCGTATCATCCTCTAACGACACTGTATATCTCACCCGTGCGGATTTGAGATGATTCTTGCATTTATTGACGGCTACCCTCAGCAGCCACGCCTTTTCATGTTCATCGCTCTCAAATATCATCCTGCTCTTCACAAGCTCGCAGAAGACATCTTCGGCAATGTCCTCCGCATCGTGATAGCTCCGCACATACGAATAGCACAGCCTTATCACCGCATCCGAGTAGGTATCAAGTATATATCTTATGTATCCGTCGTCAAAGGTACCTTTTGTACCCGAATACATGGAGTGGCTCCTTTCCTTTCAGTCTTCCGCATTGCGGACGCCCTTTAAGCTAATAGCCCGCTCTGTATATTATACAACTTTTTTATGAGTTTTTTTTCATCAGGCCGAAAAAATATTGCACAAATTTTCAGGCAACACATTGTAGAATTTTGTCAGCCAAGTTTTGTATCAGCCCTTGACACGGCTTCATATATATGTTAAACTAATCAAGTCGGTAACGACAAGGCTATCTATGTTCTAAAGACAGCAGGATTTTGATGATGATCAATGTAATACCTGCCGAGGAAAGATCGCTGTTATAAACGAACAGTATGCTCTTTTTGTCTTTTGAAAGCCAAAAAGGGCTTTTCTTTTTGAATTGACGGTAGCTCACTTATCCACACGGAGGTGAAATACACAATGGCAAGCGCAAAGGCACTTGAAAGCAAGCAGGCTAGAGTTGCAGAGCTCACCGAGCTCCTCAAGAACTCCGCAGCAGGCGTTCTCGTTGACTACAAGGGTATCACCGTTGAGGAGGATACCAAGCTCAGAAAAGAGCTCAGAGAAGCTGATGTTACTTACTTCGTAGAGAAGAACACCATGCTCCGCAGAGCACTCAGCGAGGCAGGCATCAATGGTCTCGAGGGCGTACTCGAGGGCACAACTGCTATCGCACTCAGCAGCGGCGACCAGACTGCTCCTGCACGTATCCTCGGTAAGTTCGCTGAGGCTCACGACGACAAGTTCAACCTCAAGGCAGGCTTCATAGGCACTGAGATCTATGACGAGAAGGGCGTTATCGCTCTCTCCAAGATTCCTTCCAGAGAGACTCTTCTTGCACAGCTCGTTGGCTCTCTCCAGGGTCCCATGCAGAAGCTCGCAGCTACTCTTCAGGCTCTTCAGGAGAAGAAGGCAGCAGAGGAAGCAGCATAAGGCTCTTCCATCATTTCATGTGTGCATAATGCACACGCTTATGTTTCGATAGAAACAAATAATATTAAAAAGGAGATCATTATCATGGCATCTGAAAAGATCACACAGTTTATTGAAGATATCAAGACCCTTTCTGTTCTCGAGCTTGCTGAGCTCGTAGACGCTATTCAGGAAGAATTCGGCGTTACAGCAGTTGTAGCAGCAGCAGGCCCCGCAGCAGGCGGCGCAGCAGCTGAGGCTGAGAAGACTGAGTTCGACGTTGTTCTCGTATCCTTCGGCGATGCTAAGATGAACGTTATCAAGGCTGTTAAGGACGCTTGCGGTCTTTCCCTCAAGGAAGCTAAGGAAGCTGTTGAGGCTGCTCCCAAGGCTATTAAGGAAGGCGCTTCCAAGGCTGAGGCTGAGGATCTCAAGGCTAAGCTCGAAGCAGCTGGCGCTACCATCGAGCTCAAGTAATCGGCATTTGAGCAGAATTTATCCCCCGTGCCGCCCGTGTGCGCCACGGGGGTGTTTTTACGAAAGGATGGTTTAAATGGGAAGCGGCGGATGGCGCACCAATAAATGGGTGCGTGCGGCTATACCCGCACTCCTGCTCCATTGCAGCATAGGTACGGTGTATTGCTGGTCTATCTTCAGTCAGGAGATAGCTGACTATATAGGTTTTTCTAAGGGCGCAACTGAATGGGCTTTCAGCTTTGCGATATTCTTCCTCGGTATGTCTGCAGCATTCCTGGGCAATATCGTTGAGAAAGACATACACAAATCCTCTCTCATAGCTACGATATGCTTTGCAGCAGGTATGGCAGGCACAGGTTTCTTCATCTGGTACGGCGGCAATCATCAGGGCAGCCTGCTCTCGCTGATCGGTATATATATCAGCTACGGCTTTATCATGGGCGTAGGCCTCGGCACCGGTTATCTTTCGCCTGTCAAGACGCTCATGCTCTGGTTTCAGGACAGAAAGGGCCTTGCTACCGGACTTGCAGTTGCAGGCTTCGGCGCTGCAAAGGCTATCGCAAGCCCTATAATGCAGGCTATGCTTGAAAATCTCGGCACCACGGGCATATACAAGATGTTCTTCATCCTTGCAGGTGTATACTTCGTAATGATGTTCATCGGACATCTGCTCCTTGCAAAGCCCGCAGGCTGGGTAGAGCCCAAGGGCAAGGGTGAGAAGCCTTCCATCATGGCTACTCTCAAGACAAAGCCCATCACCAACTATATCGGTATATGGGTGATGTTCTACATCAATATCACCTGCGGCCTTGCTCTTATCTCCCAGGAGAAGATGATCGTCAAGTGTGTCGGTCTTGCAGCATTCGCAGGCGTTATCTCCACTGTATCCGCTATATTCAACGCAGGCGGCAGACTCGGCTTCTCTGCATGGGCTGACACCATGAAGGACAGAAACACCATCTACAAGATGATATTCATAATATCCATCGCATTCACCGGTCTTGTAATGCTCACTCAGGGTATAAAGAACGGAGAGGGCAACGGACTGCTGATATTCCTCGTGCTTGCTCTCATATTCCTTGTAAATGCTGGATACGGCGGCGGCTTCTCCAATGTTCCCACGCTTCTTTCCGACCATTACGGGATGGGCTCTATCAGTGCGATACACGGAATTACTCTTTCCGCCTGGGCTTTTGCAGGCCTTACCGGAAATCAGGTCGCTACCTATATCGTTAACCATTCTGGCGAATGGATAGAGCATGACGGAATACAGATGAATCCCGTCGGATATCAGAATGTGCTTTACTTCACTCTTGCACTCTATGTAGTGGCACTTATCCTTTGTCTTGTACTCGTAAAACCGGTAGACAACAAGAAAAAGTAAACTATGATCCGCACTGCCAAAACAGTGCGGATATTTTTGTATACTATAAGTTGTTTCAATTATGAAAATTTATTGACAATATGAATAATAAGTGATATAATAACAACAGGTATGTTCTGATGCTGATAAGCATTTCTGACCGTACAACGTATCTTTAGTACTGATTTGTCCAAATACCGGCATTTTAATGATAGCCGCCAATACGGAGGTAACGTTATGCAGGAAAAGGAAATAAACAAAATAAATATATTTGACAATCGCATAACCGAAAGTATGATAACCATCCACACGACAGCTCTTGCGCTTTCATGCCTTGCATTCGGCATAGTAAACTGTGTCGTGGGCTGGGTTATACCCGGTATCGTGATAATCGCGTCGGGTGTGTTGGTATCTGTTGTCGTAAGACTTCTTAAGGACAGGATATCCAAGATCCACCGCGGCACTATACTCTCCGCACTGCAGCTGACACTGATACTCGTCATGTCCGTACTCAAGCATGAGCTGCACACTATGTTCCCTCTGCTGGTCGCCGGTCTTATACTCAGCAGTGTGTACTTCAACCGCAGGATGGTCACCTATCAGTGGGTACTCATCAATATAGTATGCATCATCGGATTTATATTCATGAGAAGCTTTTTCTATGCAGACGGCTCCACAGAGGTCATACTCAAGGGCTTCCTCGGGTTCAATATCGGCGCTGTGCTTCTCGCCTATGTAGTTGACTGCTCCACACAGTTCATGCTCAGCTCCTTCAAATCCCAGACCACAGCCGAGGGGCTGCTCGAGCAGGTCAATTCCGAAATGGACAAGACCAGCCGCCTTATGGAGCATCAGACCTCCGTGGTCAGCAAGATAGAGCATATATCCGAAAATCTCAACGGCTCCGCATCGTTCATGGAGCAGATATCCACCACCCTCAGCGCGGGAGCGCAGGAGCAGGAAAGCACCATAAGCGAGATATCCTCGGATATAGCCGGTATCGTCGATAAGGTAAAGGAAGGCCTTGACGAGGCTGAAAAGGCATCTCATTCAGCTATAGAGAGCACTGAAAAGCTCCATGACAACAATGACGAAGTACAGCATATGCTCGAAGCTATGGAAAAGATAACCACAGCTTCACAGGAAATAGAGACAATAATACGGACGATAGAAGATATCGCATTCCAGACAAATATACTCGCACTCAACGCCGCCGTGGAAGCCGCCAGAGCAGGAAGCGCGGGCAAGGGCTTCGCAGTCGTTGCCGATGAAGTGCGAAATCTGGCGACAAAATCCTCGGAAGCTGCAAAGAACACATCCGTACTCATAGAAACAACGATAACCGCCGTAAACAACGGCACCGAGCTTGCAGGCAGAGTTGCGGAGAGAATGAACGAAGCCATCCGCATCTCAGAGCAGTCGAGCGCCCACTCCCGCAGGATAGCTGATATTACCGAAGATCAGGTCAAATCCATAAACGAGATACGCAACAAGATCGACAGCATTTCCTATGTAGTATCCCAGACCTCCCAGACCTCCGAGAAGAGCGCGGAGATCGCAAGAAGCGTATCAGGGGAAGTACAGGAAATGTCCAAGATAGTAAAAGAATACAGAAAGTAAGGATATATATGATACTTGCATCGGCTTCACCGAGACGCCGTGAACTATTCACATTCATCACCCCTGACTACGATGTGATGCCTGCTGATATCGACGAGACCATACCCGCAGATATCACGCCCGACAACGCCGCAGAATATCTTGCCGTGGCCAAAGCGCGTGCCGTGGCGGCACTTCACCCCGACGACACCGTTGTAGGCTGTGATACAGTAGTAATATGCGAAGACACAGTACTCGGCAAGCCCGTTGACGAGGATGATGCCCGCAGGATGCTGAAAATGCTTTCGGGCAGGATACACAGTGTAATAACAGGGGTATGCATCATATCTCAAGGACGCGAGCGTTCCTTCAGTGAGCGCACACTTGTGGAGTTCTATCCCCTGTCGGACGATATGATAGAGAAATACATATCCACAGGTGATCCTATGGACAAAGCCGGCGCTTACGGCATACAGACAGAGGGCTGTCTGCTCGTAAAGCGTATAGACGGTGATTTCTTCAATGTAGTCGGCCTGCCTGTGAGCAGGCTTAGCCGTGTCTTGGAAGAGATGCTCCGATAAAACATACAGAGAGGTACAACAATGTCTGAATATGATAACAGAGAGCTAAGCTGGCTCAAATTCAACGAACGCATACTCGAGGAAGCCGCAGACGAAAGCGTGCCTCTCGGCGAGAGACTGCTTTTTGCTTCGATATACCAGACAAATCTGGATGAATTCTTTATGATAAGGGTAGGCTCTCTTTACGATGCTCTTCTTGTAAACAAGGACGAGCGCGACAACAAGACAGGCATGACCCCGCGTATGCAGATATCCGCCATACAGGAGCGGGTAAAAAAGCTCTCCGTGCAGCGTGACGAGACATATTCGGGGATACTCAGGGATCTGCTCACGATAGGCGTTGAGCAGATAAAGATATCCTCCCTCACTGCCGAGGAGGAAGCCTATCTCAGGGCTTATTTCAATTCGGAGATAAAGCCCCTTATATCCCCGCAGGTGGTGGACAAGCGCCACCCGTTCCCGTTCCTGTCCAACAAGACCACATACATCGTGGCACATCTTGAGACAAAGAACTCGATAAAGCTCGGCATTATCCCCCTGATATCAGGCAGCTATCCTCGGGTTATAGTACTTCCCGACAAGAAAAAGCTGCGCTTCATACTCGCAGAGGATGTCCTCCTTCACTACTGCAGCAGCATATTCGAGAACTACCGCATATCCGGACGAGCTATAATAAGGCTCACCAGAAACGCGGATATCGATATGGAGGAGGGGCTCTATGACCATGAGGTAGACCTCCGCGACGTTATGGAACAGCTGTTGAAGAAGCGCAAGAAGCTTGCCCCCGTAAGACTTGAAATGAAGGGCTCTGTTGGTGCGGATGCCCAGAAACGTCTTCTCAGATACCTCGAGATGACCGAGGATCAGATATGCAGACTCGAATCACCGCTGGATATGTCATTTGTATTCACACTGAGAAACAGGATAGAAAAGGCGCATCCCGAGCTGTTCTTTGAGCAGTTCTATCCTCAGCGCAGCGCATATATAGCGCAGAATCTGCCGATAATACCGCAGATACTGCACCATGACCTGATGCTTTCCTATCCCTATGAGAGCATACGGCCGTTCATACGCCTGCTGAGCGAAGCGGGCAACGACCCGGATGTGGTATCCATAAAGATAACGCTCTACCGTGTCGCCAGCAACTCAAAGATCATAGAAGCGCTTATAAACGCTGCCGAGAACGGCAAGGAAGTATTCGTACTCGTTGAACTCAGGGCACGCTTTGATGAAGAGAACAATATCGGCTGGTCACGTCAGCTTGAACGTGCAGGCTGCAAGGTTATGTACGGTCCCGAGCATATCAAGGTGCATTCCAAGCTGCTGCTCATAACACGCAAGAACGGCAGCAGGCTGCAGTACATCACACAGGTCGGCACGGGCAACTACAATGAAAAGACCTCTGAGCTTTATACAGACCTGTCACTGATGACAGCTGACATGGAGATAGGCAGAGAGGCAGGCGAGGTATTCCACGCGCTGTCTATAGGCAATCTCGTCGAGAACACCTCCTATCTTATGGTCGCTCCCCTTGCCCTGCAGAACAAGGTGTGTGAGCTGATAGACTATGAGATAGCCGCCGTAAGGTCGGGCAAAGAGGGCTATCTCGGCTTCAAGCTGAATTCACTTACCGACAAGACACTCATAGACAAGCTGATAGAGGCAAGCTGTGAGGGAGTAAAGATAGAAATGGTCATAAGGGGTATATGCTGCCTTATACCCGGCATACCCGGAAAGACCGAGAATATCACTGTAAGAAGCATAGTCGGCAGATACCTTGAGCATTCAAGGATATACATATTCGGCAAGGACAGCCGTAGAAAGGTGTATATCTCCTCAGCCGACTTCATGACAAGAAATACCGTGCGCCGTGTTGAAGTAGCCGCGCCCATACTTTCCGAAGATATCGCAAAGCGCATAACCGACATATTTGAAGTGCTTATGCACGACAATGTCAAGGCAAGGATAGCACAGCCCGACGGTACATACACCAAAGTCTCCCGCGCCGATGATGAAGCACCGCTTATGGCTCAGGAATACTTTGAAAAGCAGGCTCAGCTGGCAGCTCTCGAGGCAGCACAGCGCAAGCCCGTAAAGGTAAAGGTCACAAAACGCAGAAAAAACCAGTAAACAACAGGAGATACAAAAATGAAGCATTCAACAGCATTTACCACCGCAGACATACTTCTTCCCAAGGAAGGTACAGACATGACAAAATGGGCAGTA
>CACZPE010000053.1 GCA_902782875.1 uncultured Ruminococcus sp.
GACCGCGTATGTGCCTGATAGCAGGAGTGTTCGCTTTTTTCCAGGCGCTGATGCCTATGATAGGATGGGTATGTGTACATACTGTGCTGAAGTTTTTCGGTATACTCGAAAAGGCTATACCCTGGATAGCCCTTGCACTGCTTCTGTTTATCGGCGGAAAAATGCTGATAGAAGGACTGAAAAACGATTCTGAAGATGAGATAAAAAGCGGGGTCAGCTTCGGCGGACTTATGCTGCAGGGTGTGGCAACTTCCATAGATGCGCTTTCGGTCGGATTTACCATATCAGACTACGGTTTTGTAATGGCGCTTGTCTGTTCACTTATCATCGCCGCTCTCACCTTTGTCATATGCACTGCAGGACTGGTGATAGGCAAGAAATTCGGTACCGCACTCTCGGGCAAAGCGACTGTATTCGGCGGAGCGATACTCATATTTCTCGGCATAGAGATATGGGCAAAGGGTATATTCTTCTGATATCAAAGGGGTGTATGTATGATAAAATGTGCTCTTGTCATGGCGGTCATCGGCCATATCCTCTGCGGGATATGCGACTGCCTTCTGGGATATTCCGGAAAGAAGCGTCTTGACTTCAAATGTATAAACAATCAGGAAAAAATGGCAGAAATGTTTGAGGATATGCCGCTGTCAAATCCTATGATATCCACCGTGCTCGGTACATTTGCCATAGCACTTTTCGGATTCGGATACTTTGCGCTCAGTGAATGGATGAAAGGCTGCAGTACCACCGCTGCGAATATAATGTTCATCGCATCCGTACTGTTCACCGTTTCCATAGTCGTCCATCATGTGATATGCGGAGTCGTTGAATGGATATACATCCGCCTTGACCGTAAGGATGAAGTGAGAAAAGCCGTGCTGCAGTTTCAGAAAGAGACCATAAGCACGATGCTTGTCGGTTACGCTTCTCTTGTTGTGTTTGTTGTTACATTGTTTGTTATGATAATATCAGGAAAGACTGATATCCCGTCATGGGGCTGCATATTCAACACTCTGGTCTTTATGCTTTTACTTTTGCCAACAAAGCTCCCTGCAAAAGGTAATATCGCAGGTGCGCTCATGTATCTCGGACTTCTATTTCTGATATGAAAGGAATACTGCCATGGATCACTATGATATAAACAATCTGTCTTACTGCAGACCTGTAAAGGAATGGCTCGTAAAACGATACGGAAAGAAGCAGGCATATAAGATATGGAAAAACACAAAAGCAAAATACAGCGAATATCTGAATGATATGCCTGATATCGGCGGGCCCAAAAACGGTCATGCAGATGCGATATACGGCGGTCAGCTCATATTTGCATGGTACAGCTCACTGCCCGATCAGCCTCCAATAGAAGATCTTCAGGATTTTGTAAACAGGCTGTTTTTCGGATCGTTTGAAAAGGTCGGAAAAGTGTTTGATCTGAATAATCCCGTATGTATGCGGATCATAGACACAGTCTTCCGTGCTGTGGGCGACCGTGACAGAAAGGATGCACTGAAATACCCCGACGGCTTCATAACCGTCAATGAACCTTACGACAAAAAGCACCGCGCTGCAAGATACCGTTTTACCTCGTGCCCGAATGCGGAATTTGCGAAAAAGCACGGCCTAATGCATATACTCCCGCTGCTATGCAATTCTGATTTCTACGGCATAAAAGCACTGCACGGCACCCTGATACGCTGCGGCACCTGCGGGAACGCCCGTATATGCGATTACTGCATAGTAGGAGACAGAAATCCCCTGTCGGATGAATACACGACCGTTACAGACGAAGGCGGGTTTCTGACAAGCAGAAAAAAGGAGCATTAATATGGATAATTCCCGTGATATAAACTATAACAGGATAATAAAGCGGATGAACCTGGTCATTCCTGCTATGATACTGTGCATCATAGGTGATTACTGCATAGGTGCGGAACCAAAAGACAGCACTCCCCTCGGCGGTATCGCAAGCTCGGGATGGCTTACGATAAGCGATCTGAGGATAGGCATATCAAACCTTTTCGGCGCGATAGGCAGCGTGATATATGCCATCGGCGCGGTGGAGTTTATCCGTTTTCTTCTGTACAAGGCTGAAAATCTGAAATCAAAGGCCGCCGGGATATGGATAAAGATATATACCGCAGGGCTTGGCATCGGCTGTGTATCATTCATGTACTTCCATATCTCCTGCGGGGAGCTGATACATCATTTCAACGTGCTGTACGATATCACGGGCGGAGATATAGATAAGACCACAGAGGCATGGGAGAGGCTTTTCATGACAGAGGCGTTGCCGTATATACTGTTTTTCGCCGCATTTGATGTTATGACCACTCTTGCGTGGATAGCGCTTATCGCTGGAAAGACAATACCCGTATCAAAAGTCTGGATACTCGCAGCACCGCTTA
>CACZPE010000054.1 GCA_902782875.1 uncultured Ruminococcus sp.
TATCACCAGAGAAAGCACTATCAGACATACAAGCACAGAAAAGAGAATATACGCATTTATACGTCTGTATACACGGGTCATGGAGCTTATGATCCTGATAACCTTGCATTCTCCGGTGGTATCGGGAGTAACAAGGCTCACAGCTACTACCATCTCTCCGTCAGAAAGTCTGCCTCTGAAAAAGCCCGTATTTCCCGAAGAAACTGCATCGTAGTAATCCTGTGCCAGTATATCCCTGTCAGGAATGAATCCCGATGATGTCATAGTTACTTTGCCTTCGTCATTTATGGTCATGATCTCGCTTGAATTTTTATCAGACCAGTCCTGCACGATATTCTTTACCTCAGATGAGAACGAATTCGGATTATCGTTATAATACTGCTGAAGCAGTCGCGAAACTGTACTCATCCTGGATGTGATATACTGTCCTGCGGTACTTGAATAATAAAAATTTATAAGCGCAGCAGCGGCAAAAAGCATCATAAGAAGAAAGATCCCCATAACACCGATATTATTTATCAGCCATCTCTTGGTTATGGTGACCTTGTTTCTTTTTATCCTCACTTAGCCTTCGTCCTCCGTGCCGTCAGACCATTTATATCCAAATCCCCATATCGTAGCAATATATCTGGGATTAGAAGGCTCATCCTCTATTTTCATCCTGATGCGCCTGATATTTACATCTACTATCTTGTCATCACCGGGGTAATTCTCTCCCCATATATGATGCAGTATGCTCTTTCTGTCAAGAGCAGTGTTCTGGTTGTTGAGGAAGTATTCCAGTATCTGGTATTCCACCTGGGTAAGATCAATAGGCTCGCCGTTCTTTGCAACGGTCCTGCTCTTGAGATTGAGCACAAACGGTCCAGATGTAATAACAGTGCTCTTTTCTTCCTGAGCAAATGACATGCTCACTCTGCGGTACAGCACATCAATTCTTGCTGTAAGCTCTGAAGGAGAGAAAGGCTTTGTGATATAATCATCGGCACCGAGCATAAGACCGCTGACCTTGTCCATTTCCTGAGTCTTGGCAGAAAGCATGATTATGCCGATCGTAGGGCTTTTTTTGCGCAGCTCCTTACATACCTGAAATCCGTCAATACCAGGCATCATGATATCAAGAAGTGCAATATCAAAATTCCCGTTCTCACTGGAAAAAACTTTCAGCGCATCTTCACCGCAGCTGACATCAACTACGTCATACCCGGCACGTTTAAGGTTTATGACCACAAAATCTCTGATTACGTCTTCATCCTCGCAGACAAGTATTCTTTTCATTAGGTTACATCCTTTCAATACATAAGATGACTATACTAATTATTTGCCCATAACCATTACCGAATACGGTTTGATATCATAAGCCCCGCTTACCTGATAAAGCGGTGTCGTTCCTGCTTTATCCCCGTCTATATATACATTATACTCTCCGAATGCGAAAAGTCTGACATCATATTGTGAGGGATTAAGGAAAACTGTGATCTCAGAAAGTTCATTATCTCCGTACAGTCCGAATCCGACTATCCTCTGGGGCAGCTTGTCAAAAAACACCATATTTCTGCCGATGTCTTCAAGCTCTGACATCCTGAGCGCCGAATGCGCCTTTCTGAACGCAATAAGCCCTTTATAGTAATCGCATACATCCTTGTATTCGGATTTTCTTCCCCATTTCAGGCTGTTTACTATATCAGGAGAACTATAGCTGTTATGGTCAAATGCGCCTCCCGGCAGAGGTTTTGACCGCAGGAATTCCTGGCCTGCCTGTATCAGCGGGATACCCTGGGATAAAAATACCATAGCCGCAGCCATTTTATCCATTTTTTTACGCACTTCTATACTGTCAGTGGGATTTGTATAGCTGAGCTTATCCCATAATGTCAGATTATCGTGTACTTCAACATAATTGACTGTCTGTGAAGCTGAAACAGCCCATGAATATATACTAAGGTTGGGAAGCTGCGGATGTGCTATTCTTCCGCACATAACTTCCTTCACATAGTTTTCATTGCCCGTAGCGCCGTTTACATATCCCCTGTCACGGTTCTCAAAATTGTTTCCCTTTACAGTGTCTCTGAAATCATCGCTGAAAAAGCCGAATCTTGGAGTATGCCGCGCATTAAGCTTCATTGCACGCTTTCCGTCCTCAAGAGGAGATCCTCCTCCTGTCCAGCCCTCTCCGTAAAGTATGATATCAGGATTTATCTCATGAAGCTTCTGTTCGGCAAGATTCAGCGTCTCGATATCATACAGGCCCATCAGGTCAAATCTGAATCCGTCCATTTTGTATTCAGATGCCCAGTAGCAAAGGCTGTCTATGATGAATTTTCTCACCATACGGCGTTCGGTCGCTATCTCATTGCCGCAGCCCGAACCGTTGGAGAAATACTCATTGTTAGGCCCGCACAGTCTGTAGTAATACTTCGGGAAAGTCTTGTTGAAAGGAGAATCTGCGGTAGCAAAGGTGTGATTGTACACCACATCCATGATTACTCTTATCCCGGCTGAATGAAGTGCATGGACCAGCCTCTTCAGCTCAGCAACTCTCGCATGGCCATCAAAGGGATCCGTGGAATAAGAGCCCTCGGGAAGATTGAA
>CACZPE010000055.1 GCA_902782875.1 uncultured Ruminococcus sp.
AAACTTACGCAGCTTTGCGGCAAGGACCATATTCTCAGACAGGTTAATACCGTCGGATATCTTTCCGGGATGCCATGCCCCGTCGGAGTATACCGCAGAGGTAAGATATATGCGCTCATCGGTGATCACCGCCACCTCGGGAATATCGCTGCTTCTGTCCCATTTGTGACGGTCACGCAGATATACGGCAAGATGGGTAGTCGGCTTTCCTTCATAAAGCTGTTCGGCTATCTCCTTGCATATCTCGTCGGGTGATGAGCTGTAGCTGTATATATCTGTGTATTCGGGCTCTGTGACCTCATCTATCCTGAATGTGCCGTGGGATATGAGATGTGAGGAATCGGCCTGTACCGCTGTATCATCCCGACTGTCGGTGAATATGAATGGATTGGCGGGTGTCCCGTTATCAGGCGCGGAAACGGGGCCCAGGTATTCGAGCCTGCCGCTGTCAGAAAAACGGAATGACATATATATTTTATCGCTTCCTGATGTATATACAGCCGCGGTAAAGGTGCCTGTCATCCAGTCATTGAAGAAGTCGTAGTTTATATCCTCACCTATGAAGAAGGTATTCTCTTTGTCCTGAAGAAAATAGTTTTTGTCGTTGATGATATGTCTTACCATTGAAAGCATCTGCTTTTCTGCTTTGTCATAGAGGTCGTTGTGTGTCGTATACTCCGCAGTGCCGCTCTGACGCTCGTCATATACAAATTCACAGGGTATCATAAGTGACGATATCGGTGCGGATGTTACGGCAAACTGCCCGTAGCCCTGATATACAGCAGTCTCCATGCCCTGAGGGTTTGTCATTTCAAGGCCGTAGTTCTGCGGTACGGAGAGCACTGTCAGAGTCATCCTGTCCATGATTATCTCTATCTGTTTTGTGTTGTCCTTCTCGGTCACTATGGCTTCATAGTGCTCATCCGTGCCTGTGTAGTGCCCTTCGGGGAAGGGCTTGTCCGAGCTTGTGAGAAGGTCCATAAGCCTGTCGTAGTCCTCCTGCGAAAGAGTATAGTACGAAGTGGAGGCCTTTCTTTGTTCTTTTGCCGATGAGCCCCATATCATCTTTTCGGATATAACTGTACGCTCATTTTCTATAAGGGGGATATGAAGCAGTATCTCTGTCGTTGTGCCGTTCATCAGCTCGACGTTGTATTGAGAATAGCTCTCGGGCAGTACGGGCGCCTTGGCGGAGCGGGCGTTTTTCAGTATGGCTTTAAGCTCATCAGTATCTATCGGGGAATATGCGGTATATGCGGCACCCATGGGAGAAGACGGTGTGATATGTGCAAAGCCGACCGTTCCCTGTGTTATGCCGTCAAAGGATGGATATCCCGCGGCGTCTGTAAGCATGCACGCGGCCGAGCAGGACAGTATCAGTACTGCGGTCACTGCAGCGATGATGCCCTTGTGCTTTCGTGAGAGTATATTCTTTATGCGTGACTTTACACTGCTGTTGCCGAAGGATACGAGCCTGGCGCCCGTAAGGCGGCTGCCCTGGGATATGCCGAGCAGGGCCTTTGCATATTCCTTTCTCACATCTGTGTCAAAGGCTGCTACTGCTGCTTCATCGCATGAACGTTCCATATCGTTCTCCATCAGCCTGAATGCCGCCCAGAGCACGGGATCGAACCAGTGAACGGCAAGTACCGCAAAGGCAAGCGGCTTTATGATATAGTCGAGCCTGTGCATATGTACCCGTTCGTGGGCGATGATATAGGGCAGTTCCTTTTCGGAAATATTTTCGGGTATATAAATCCTCAGGTGTATCAGCCCGAACACGAAGGGCGTGTCTATGCCGCTGCATACCATCACATCGCCGCGCTTTACGGCAGATCTCAGCAGCAGCTTTAAGCGTACTATGCTTACTGCGGTATATACCGTGATCGCCGCAATACCTGCAAGCCATATTATGCAGCATACGGTTTTCCATGATATATTCCGCGGAGCGGGTGTGCTGTCTTCACGCTGTGTTATTTCTGCGGCATAAGGCAGGGGATCGTTCTGCACGGGGAGCGGTGCATTGTATATGTTCTGACTTACGGATACTTCTTCCTGCGCATAGGAGACAGGCTGTTTATCAGTCTGAGGGAGTGATTCGTATATACCCGATATATCGGGTATGAGATTGAACATACTCACAGCAGAGCTTATCGTAAACGGCATCAGCAGCCTTACCAGAAGTATCGCCCACATGAAGTAGGAGTACTTTGCGGGCAGCTTTTTCATAAACAGCCGCACTATGATGATGACCGCACATATGCATACAGCGGTCAGCTCTGTTTCAAGCAGCCGGGTGAAGATACCTTCCATAATTATCCCTCCGTGTAGCTGTCGATAAGCTCCTTGAGCTCATCCGCCTCCTTTTTCGAGAGCTTTCTGCCGTTAAAGAATGCTGTCATGAATGCAGGCAGAGAGCCGCCGAAGGACCGCTCAAGCACCGAGCCCGACTGCTCGTGCATCTGCTCCTCGCGCTTTGCAGCCGCAGTGACTACTGAGTTATCGTTGACAGCTGCGCCCTTTTCGGTCAGATGCTTGAGTATCGTGTATACAGTGGATTTCTTCCATCCCTGTCTGTCAAAGGCTATCTGTACGAGTTTCCCTGAGCGTATCGGTTCATTGTCCCATATTATTTCCATAAGTGTCATTTCACTGTTGTTGAGTTTCATATTATCGCGTCCTTTGTATATGTGGTTGGTCTACTGCAATAGACTGTAATGTTAGTCTATCATAGTAGACCACGTTTGTCAAGGGGTAGATCAAAATTTTCTTGAAAAAAGCATCAGAATATGATAGAATATCATCAAAACATGAGGGGTGAGGTCTATGGATATCTGTCTTGTACTGATAATATCGTCTGCGGTATTCTGGGCTGTCGCTCTCATATTTATCATCATCGGGCATTCGGAGCGTAAAAAGCAACGCCGCGCTATCAGGTGAAAAAGGACTTTGGCGATCTGTGCACTGTGTTCAACCTTGCTGCGGCCTTTATCCTGTTTGAGCTGCTGTGTGCGGGCATAGCAGTGCTTTGCAGGTGTACGGGCTTTGCCGCGCTGTTGTTCCTGCCTGCGTATTTTGTTTTGCTGTGGGCGGCACACAGGGTATTCCCCCATATAGTCAACAGGATCATCGGTATTTTTGTAAAAGACAAGGAGCATATATGGACAGAAAGACATTCGTAAAGTATCTTATGGCAGGGCATGGACGCTGCTATGATGAGGTAAGAAAGGACCCCGTAAGGTACAGAAAGGAGATAATGAATCTGTGCCTTACAGATACAAGCTTTGATATGCAGTGTGAGGGCTCACGAGCGTTGTATGCCTATGACCTTGTGATGCTGTATGACGATATCTCGCCGTTTGTTAAAAAGACCGTGAAGGCTTTCCTTACTGCGGATAATGATGATGATTCCAGTCAGTTCAGGCATCTTTGCGACCTTGTGTGCCTGTTTGCGTATGAAAGCGGTGATGATACCGCCGTAAAGGCAGTGAAGAAAAAGTATTCCGAGCTTCACGGGATGCTGATGACACGGCGCTTTTCCACAATGCTGCACCGTGTGGCGAACAATTATGAGTACCTTGCTATCCATCTGCTGACAAGCGATAAATGGGAGTTTGCGGAAATGATCGCCTGTGATCTGGGTTCATGGTTCATAAGGCGCAGAAAGACCGACGCGGAGGATCTGCACTGGGAATTTTTGTGGCTGTGGCACGAGATGAACGATGTTTTCGGCAAGGACGCTGTACAGGAGCATTTTGCGCCGCTGTGCCGTACTTCAAGGGAGATAAAGCGCTTTATCGGTGTAATGAGCCTGCCCGAGACAAAGCCCGACAGGACACCGCGGCCGTCACCTGATGCGGATACGGTCATAAAGGCTGTGACGGACGGCAGTGTGAAGACGACATATGATATGATAAAGCTCGGCTTCATGCGGATGGATGAGGATGACAGAAAGAAGCTTGCCGAAGCGGTGATAAACGAGGAGGACGAACGCAGGAAAGCGCTTATGCTGGGCGTATTCAGGACAAGATTCATGAAATGGCCGTGCAGTGCCGGAAAGCTTATTGAATATGCGGAGGCTGAGGATGAGGAACTGCGCATTTCCGCCGTTATAGCGCTGACGTATATCAAAGGTGACGGCATAAGAGAATACGCATTGCGTAAGCTTTCGGAGGATGACAGCGATCACAGGGAGCAGTATTTGCAGATGCTCATAAACAACTGCTGTGCGGATGACACGGCTGTGATAACTGGCATACTTGAGAACACTGTTATTGACCCGGATGCCGAACCCGGCTGGCACGGCATAGTGCTGGACATACTTAATGCGGATAACGATAACCTCCCCGATACGCTGTATATGTGGATATACGAGAACTCCATATGCTCCTGCTGCCGCTGTAATGCTGCAGAGAAGCTGATAAAGAGGGGGACCTTCCCCGAAGAGTGTATGCTTGAATGTCTGCACGACTGCAATACCGATACGCGGGAGCTTGTGACAGGAACGCATGACAGGGGATAACAGGATACAGGGTGCTGATGCGCCCTGTTTTTGTTCTGATATCCCAATAAACAAAAAACCAAATTCCCGAAATCAAAAAATCGGTAAAAAAATATATTGTATTTTTCATATATGTGTTTTATACTTAAATAGGTGTACTCTGACGAAAGGGGAACTTGCTTTGGATACCATCGTATCAGCTTCGATACTCAGCGCCGACCTTTGCAGGCTCGGCAGTGATATAGACAGGGCCCGTGAGGGCGGCGCGGACCATATACATTTCGATGTTATGGACGGCGTTTTTGTGAATAATATAAGCTATGGCATACCCGTGCTGAAAAGCGTGAGAAAGTATACGGATATGTTTATAGACGCACATCTTATGATAACCGATCCGTCACGCTATATAAAGGCTTTTGCTGACGGCGGCGCGGACAATATAACCTTCCATCTGGAGGCTGCCCCCGATCCCCTCGATACTATCTCGCGGATAAGGGCAGAGGGCATAAAGGCAGGTATTGCGATAAAGCCTGCTACCCCCGTGAGCGAGGTGTTCCCGTTTGCGGACAAGGTGGATATGATACTTATAATGACTGTAGAACCGGGATTCGGCGGTCAGGGATTCATATATGATACCCTTGACAAGATAAGGGAGCTCAGGGCATATCTTGACATACACGCTCCCTCGGTACACATACAGGTAGACGGCGGCATCAACGGCGAAACATCCGCGCTTGTCAGGGAGGCAGGAGCTGATGTGCTCGTAGCAGGCTCATACCTTTTCGGAGCTGAGGATATCGCTGCGGCGGCATCGTCGCTCAGGGGCATAAAGTGAACGGCAGAAAGAATATCACAGGCAGCGCTGTGCTTGCTGTGTCACTGATGGCAGCCGACGGCGCTGCGGTCTACTGTTACGGTCTGCGTGCTCTGACGGTGGTGGTGCTGTGTGTCGGTGTATGTATGCTGTGCGATATCGTGTGCAGCGTGGCAAGACACAGGCATCTGGATGCGGAGGATCTGTCATCGCTCACCACGGGGCTTGCTCTTGCGGCAATGTTCCCTGCGTCTGTGCCGTACAGGGTGTGCATACTCAGCTGTGTCTTTGCTGTGTGTATAGTGAAGCATCCGCTCGGAGGACTGATACCGCCCGCGGCGGCAGGATACGTCTTTGCCGAGCTTTCATTCCCCATGGGGGTACTGAGATACCCGAGAATGGGCACACTTGCTGTCGGAAGTGCTTCTGACGGGCTTTACAGACTGTCAGAGCTCAATGTATTCTCCGACAATTCGCCCTATTCCGATTTTGAACTTATCATCGGCAGGGTACCGGGGCCCATGGCGTGCGGCTTTATCGTGCTGCACATCATATGCGCACTGGTGCTGGTGCTGTCTAAGAAAAGCTCGCTTCTTACATTCCTGCTACCTGTGGTATGCACCGTTACATGGTGCGGCGTGTTTGACGGGGCGGAGACGGTGAGAAAGGCGCTTTTCGGCGGTATGCTGGTTTTCTGCTCGGCGTATATTTCCTCTGTAAACGGGTATGTGCCCGAAAAACCGCTTTCAAGGCTCGGCTACGCGCTTTTTTTATCGGCTGTCACCATCGCCGTGACGGAGATATCAACGGTGGAGTCGCCAGCGGTCTATGCATGCATATTATGCGCCCCTTTCAGGACGCTTGAAAAGATATCATCGGTATCGGATGGTGATGAGGTACGGACGGAACAAACAGAGAAAAGCTGAATACAGAAGGGCTGTTTTCCCATAACCCCGTATTCGCCGCAGGTATGGCTCTTGCCCCTGCTGTTGCGGTCACAGTCACTCTCGGCGGAGCGCTCTGCTACGCTGCGATGTTCTCAGCGGTAACGCTCGTGTCGCTGTATCTGTCATCATTTCTGCCGAGAAAGCTGCCCTATGCGCTCAGGGTGATACTCTACGCATTCATTGCGGCAGCTGTATATATACCCATAAACCTTCTGCTGTATGACAGGCTTGCTGACGGGCTTGCAAACGTCGGCGTGCTGCTGCCCATGATAGCAACGGGCGAATTTGTGGTGTCGGTATCCGAGATGCGCTTTTTCAGAAAGAAAAAGCGTTCGGAAATGATGTGGGATATATATTTTCATATCATGGGATTTGATATAGCGCTCATACTTCTCGGCGCGATAAGGGAGATATCCTCAAAGGGCGAGCTGTTCGGCAATATGATAGGAGTTACGCCGTCATTCCCCCTGTTTGCATATCCCTGTGGGGGATTCCTGCTTATCGGGCTTATCGGTGCGCTGGTGAGATATTTTTCTTAAAGGAGAGCGGCTGTGTCTGTACTTATAGCAGCGGTCACGGCAGTGATCGCATCGAATATGGTATTTACAAGGGCTTTCGGAGTCAGTGTTGCCATGACGGCTGCATCAAATCCGAAAAAGCTCTTCGGGATATGTGCGGCGGTGACATGGTTCTGTGTCACTTCGTCTGCCGCGATATGGGCGCTGGCTCATTTTGAGGGCATAGGCATAGAGAGATCATATGTGCCTATGCTGTATGTTACTGTGATAGGCGCGATATATTCCCTCACGCTGTATCTGTCGGCGGCATTCATGAAAAAGCGCTTCAGGGCGATGAAGAAATATATCCATATAGCCGCCTTCAACAGTCTTGTAATGGGTACTGCATATCTTTCCTCATCGGGCAGGGAGACACTCGGTGAGTATATCGGCTTCGGGCTTCTTTCAGGCCTCGGGTTCACCTTTGCGGCTTTCCTGCTGTCTGCGGTGAATATGAAGCTGCGTTCGGACGATGTGCCGCAGGTGTTCAGGGGATATCCTGCGATAATGATATTCATCGGCATTATCTCAATGGCGATGCTCGGCATACTCGGTTATGCCCCTTCATATATGTGATCATATCCGCATAAGGGATAAAACTATCGGGAGTACAACATAAATGAGAAAAAAGAAAAAGATATTCCGTCCGAGAAGACGGTACAGGATAAAAAAGAAGAATGAGAATGCGGCAAAGCTCGTCGTAAGCATACTTGCGGTGGCTGTGCTCGTGTTTGTGGGATACAGCGCAATGGGGCCTATAAGCGACTATATAGAGCGCACTCACAGCACAGAGACAGAGCCGTGGACACCTCCTTCCCAGCCTGAGACGGAGCCCGGCGATACACCGCAGACCACGACCGCTGTCAGGGAGCCGTCCGTTACCGAGGAAACAGAGCAGACGGTGGCTGCAGCACCGAAGAACGTACAGAGCGGCCGTGCGATCATGCTCGATGCAGGTGCATCAGGCGATATGCAGACGCTGTCTCTTGCCCTTGACAATGCGGCAGCAGACGGATGCGGCGCTGTAATAGTGCCGATGAAGACAGAGGGCGGTATATACCGTTACAGGACTGAGCTCCAGGCTGTGTCCCTGTGTGAGACAAGCCCTGTAAAATCAGAGCTTACCGCCAAGGAGATATGCTCCGCCATCACTTCGAGAGGCCTTGTGCCTGTGGCTTATGTATCTGTACTGACAGACAACAACAGATACGGAGCAGACAGGATAGGCGCATATAAATCCAGCGACGGCAAGGTATGGGTCGACGGCAATCCCGCTCTCGGCGGCAAGCCGTGGATATCCCCTTTTGAAGAGGATGCGGTGACTCTTCTCTGCGATACCATGACCGAGCTCGGCGGAGCAGGCTTCTCAAGGATAATATGCGGCGATTTCATATTCCCC
>CACZPE010000056.1 GCA_902782875.1 uncultured Ruminococcus sp.
GCAAAGCCGCTCTCGATAATAAAGCGCAGCCCCGAGGGGACAAAGGGCTTTCTTATCACCGCGGGGATAAAATGCCCTAACGCCATAGGGCTTATGGGGCTAAATGCCATAGCCGCACAGAGCCTTACCAACTATTCGTTCATCATGCCGATGTGCCTTATCGCGGTATTCATAGTGGGGCTTCTTGGCAGAACGGACAAGCCTTCAAAGCTCAGGCTTATCGGCTCTCTGCTGGTGATAGCCGGGATAGTGGGATTTCAGATATGAAGAAAAAGCTCGATAGAATACACACCGTACTTACGGTGTATCTGATATACAGAATACTTAATATACTGATAGTCGGCGGAATGCAGACAGCAGAGAATATCAGCGTACATCGTCTTTACATCAAAGATCCCGATCATTACTACTCATGGGAGCCGCATATGGTCATACCCGAGCTCCAGACGGTAAAGGAATACGATGATCTGCCATTCTGTCAGCGTGCATTCATGAGCAGAGAAGTTTATGAGAGCAATATACCGTATAATCTGAAAATAGTGCTTATGAACACGGGTTTTGTACTGCTGCCCTGGACATCGCTCGGAGAATACTACGAGGTTGAAGAAAAAGGATGGTACTCATCGGCACAGCATATCATAATATATGAGGTATTCGTATACAACGGGATAAATGTGTTTACTCAAAGACCGGAGCAGTATTTTGTTTATGTTGATCTGTTAAGTCTTTTTCTGATACCGGCACTGATTATCATATACATCATTTACAGTATCATAAGAATAAACAGATGGAGAAAACAAAAATGAAGCTTACAGATATTTTTGATGAAGATATGATCTTGAAGTCCGACAGGCTTATACTGCGTCCGCTGACTAAAAACGACGCTGATGATTTCTATGAGATATTCTCAGACAGAGAGGTCATGAGATACTACGATGTGCTGCCGCTTGAAAACAAGGAGCAGGCAGAGATAATGCTGGACGGCTTTATAAAGGCACTTGCCGACAGGTCTATGCTCCGCTGGGGGATAGAATACAAGGGAAAGATGGTCGGCACCTGCGGATTTTTCAGCTTCAAGGATGACTGTATGAAGGCCGAGATGGGCTATGAGCTGAATTCGGCGTATCACAGGCTCGGCATCATGTCGGAAGCACTGACTATGATACTTGATTTCATATTCGAAAAGAGCGGTATAAACAGGGTCGAAGCCTGGGTGGAGCCCGATAACACCGCATCGAAGGCAGTGCTGAAAAAGCTCGGCTTTACCCATGAGGGCACGCTCAGGCAATACGAATTCTGCCGCGACGGGATAATAGATATCACCGTCTGGAGCATTCTCCGAAATGACAGGTCGGCAGGCTGAGCCTGCACCCGCCTCGCTGCGCAATGAATAGGGAGTGGGGAAAAGGGGATACAAGGGGGAGAAACGAAGAGGGACGGTATCGTCGCTCCTCGTATTTCACTGATGAGTGCTCCGTCCCTCCGGTGTTTCATCCCCCTTGAGTGCAAACTGATAGCCTTGCATTTGTTGTACGGTATGACGTACACACTAAACAGCCTTATATTTCTACCAACAATAATCCGATGCCACAAAAACGTGACATCGGATTTTACAGTATCATCACTTTATCTTACTATCTTTCTGTATTCAGACGGTGTCATTCCCTTGCGCTGTCTGAACAGACGCATGAATACCACCTCGTTAGTATATCCGCAGCTCTCCGCCGTCTCCTTTACGGATATATCGGTATTTCTCAGCAGATACTCCGCACTGCGAAGTCGTGCATTTATCAGATCCTCATAGCAGCTCACGCCGAACTGCTTTTTATACAGCCTCTGAAAATACGACGGGCTGAGATTTGCCATGTCGGCCATATCCTCAACACAGCTTATATTAGCAGGGCTGCTGTACATATCGGTGCGTATACCCTTGAGCTTTGCTGAATAGGGCGCCACAGCCGCGCGTCCCGGTTCTGCCTTGCTCCTGGCAGTTTTCATAAGCAGCAGGCGTATCAGCAGATCGGTGTATTCATCGACAGTCCCCTGCTCGGAAAGGCTCTCGTTTACTATCATCTGCATGATATCCTCCGCCTCGGCAGAATCTGTCAGCTTCACGGGAGTATCAAAGGGGAGCCCCGTGGTCGAGTGAAAATCCTCCTCATCAGAGCAGTCCATATGTATAAAATGGTTTATGTATACATCTGCAGCCGCAGTATAATGCTGACAAGTCCCTCTTCTGTAAAGAAGGGCGGTATCCGGGGCTATATCTGTGCGTTCACCGTTCAGATAAACCACGGCGGGGGTCTTGAATATCAGCAGCAGATCGTCGCCCGAGCCGTTCGGCCTGTCCACCTCAAAATCCTTTCCGTGACGGTATCCCACCCCTATGGAATGCAGCTTCATCATAGTCTTTCCCCTCCTGCCGCATATGTCTCATAACACAAATAGTCAGTATAATAGTATTATAAATCATTGAAAAACAAATGTCAATGGTTGTAAAATATATCCAAGATTTACGGTAAACAACATGAGCGCCGAAAGCTTTATGTGGTTTATGGCTTTGAAAGGAGCTGCCCTCTATGAAGTCAATAAAAATGTATGTTAATGCGGCTGACAGGATCTCACACATCAATCCCGAGATCTACGGCCATTTTTCCGAGCACCTCGGCAGATGCATATACAACGGTATATACGTCGGCGAGGATTCCTCCATACCCAATATCAACGGTGTCCGCAAGGATATCATCGATGCCTTCAAGAAGATAAAGATGCCCGTACTGCGCTGGCCGGGCGGATGCTTTGCCGATGAGTACCACTGGAAGAACGGTATAGGCGATAAGTCCCAGCGCGCCAAGATGGTCAACACCAACTGGGGCGGCATAACCGAGGACAATTCCTTCGGCACACATGAGTTCTTCGATCTCTGCGAGGAACTGGAATGCGAGCCCTATCTTGCAGGCAATGTGGGCAGCGGCACAGTACAGGAGCTGGCTGAATGGATAGAGTATATCACATTTGACGGCATATCCCCTATGGCCGATCTTCGCAGAAAGAACGGCAGAGAAAAGCCCTGGAAGCTGAAATATCTCGGTATAGGCAACGAGAACTGGGGCTGCGGCGGAAATATGCGCATAGAGCACTATGTTGATCTCTACAGGCAGTACCAGACATTCTGCAAGAATTACAGCGGCAATGAGCTTTACAAGATCGCCTGCGGACCCGGCGGCGGAGATGAGCTGTTCTACAACTGGACAGACAAGCTGATGAAGAACGTCACACCCGCTATGACAAAGGCTATCACCCTGCACTACTACACTCTGCCCACCAACGACTGGAACCACAAGGGCGACGCTGTGAAGTTTGACAGGGATGAATACTATACCACTCTTGAGCACACCCTGTTCATGGACCAGCTCATAGACAACCATATCAATATAATGAACAGATACGATCCCAAGGGCGAGATAAGCCTCATCGTCGATGAATGGGGTCTGTGGTTCGATGTTGAAGAGGGCACGAATCCCGGCTTCCTCTATCAGAAGAACACCATGCGCGATGCTGTTGTTGCAGCTATAAACCTGAATATATTCAACTCCAAGAGCAAGCGCGTGACTATGGCAAATCTTGCTCAGGCTGTAAATGTGCTCCAGGCTGTGATACTCACCGAGGGCGAGAAGATGGTGCTCACTCCCACATATCATGTATTCGATATGTTCAAGGGTCATCAGAACGGCGAGCTGGTATACAGCTTTGCGGATGACGCACGCACAGGCGACGACAGGATACCCCTGCTCTCCAAGTCCGTATCCGTTAAGGACGGCGTAATGACCGTAACTCTCGCAAACTGCTCCATAGACGAGGATGCAGAGATATGCTGCAGTATAGACGGCTTTGACGCAAAGAACGCCGAGGCTCTCATACTCACCGCCGATGACGTACATATGGGCAACGACATAGATCATCCCGATGATGTTGTGATAAAGCCCTTTGAGATTACAAAGACAGATGCGGGCTTCACCGCCGTACTGCCCAAGTGCTCTGTAGTGACCGTCACACTCAGATGATCCCCTGCAAAAGATGTATGCTCTCCGAGATAGACCCCGACGGGCTCTACAGGGAAGTGAGCGAGCTCATAGCCCTGATACGCCCCGACGAACGGACCGAGGACGGCGAATACCGCCGCAGGCTCGGTATATGCTCGGAGTGCGACTCACTGAATACAGGCACCTGCGGAGTGTGCGGATGCTTTGCCGAGCTTCGCGCAGCAAAGAAAGCAATGCACTGTCCGCATGAAATGCATAAATGGTAAACAGGGCGGCCGAACGGCCGCCCTGTTATTTATGTCTCAGTATTTACTTCTTCAGCCACTCTGCGGCAGTTTCGGCTACGGTGCGCAGTGCGCCGTCAAAGGGGCTTTCAAGCCCTGCCGCCGCCACAAGCCCTGTGAAGGTATCCCTGCCGCCGAGGGATACGAGCCTGTAATAGCGTTCAAACGCATCCTGCCTGTCCTTCTGCATAAGCACCCAGAATTCGAGCGCAACGGTCTGTGCAAGGCAGTAGTCTATATAGTAGAAGGGTCTCTCGTAGATATGCGCCTGCCTCTGCCATGCTCTGCCCTCTCCGTAGAAAGCCGAGCCGTCAAGGTCTATCCAGGGCATATACAAAGCGGTCAGCCTCTTCCATTCGGCTATCCTGTCTGCGGGGGTATATTCCGGATGCTCGTATACACTGTGCTGGAAATGATCTACCATCGTGCCGTAGGGTATGAAGGTCAGCGCATCCGCAAGGTGCTTGCGGCGGAATTTCTCCGCATCACCGCCGAAGAAGTCCTCTGCGGCGCTCCATCCGAAGAATTCCATTGACATGGAGTGTATCTCGCAGGCCTCTATCGTCGGCAGCATCACATCCGAGGGGGATGCCTTGCGGTTGACATACGCGGCAAATGCATGGCCTGCTTCATGTGTCACCACCTCAACATCGCCCTGTGTGCCGTTGAAGTTTGCAAATATGAAGGGGCTCTCGTAGTTTGCAATCTCTGTGCAGTAGCCGCCCTGCATCTTGCCCTTGCGGCTGTATACATCGAGCAGCTCGTTTTCGAGCATGAAGTCAAAGAACTCTCCCGTCTCATCGGAAAGAGTATGATAAAACCTCTGTCCCGCCGAGAGTATATCCTCAGCGCTCCCCTTCGGCTTTGCGTTGCCGTCGCGGTAGAACAGGGAGGTATCGGCGTATTTCAGCGGATATGCGGCCCCTGTGCGCTCTGCCTGCTCTCTGAAGATACTGTCGGCAATGGGCACGATGTATTTCACCACATCCTCCCTGAACGCCTTTATATCATTCTCATCATAGCAGTTTCTGGTCATATTCAGATAGCCGAGCTTTACATAGTTCTCAAAGCCCATCTTCACGCCCATCTCGTGACGCACCTTAACCATATCGTCGTATATACGGTCAAGCTCGTCCTTATGGCTCATATAGAATCCGCTCTCGGCCGCCCATGCCTCGTGTCTGAGCCTGTCATCGGGCGACTGCTTGTAGGGCGTGAGCTGTGAAAGCGTGCATATCTTCCCGTCAAACTCGATCTGGGCGGAGGCTATCAGCTTTTCATACTCGGTGACAAGCTTGTTGTCCTGCTGCATCAGAGGGACTATCTCGGGAGAAAAGCTTCTGAGGAATATATCGGTATTCTTGAACATAACGCTGCCGAAGCGCTTTTCGAGCTCACTGCGGAATCTGTTCTCCGACAGTGCCTTTGCCACCTTCTGACACATCTCTGAGAAAAGAGGGCCGTTCTCGTCAAAGAAGTCCTCCTCAGCGGCATAGTACTCGTCCTCGGTGTTGATGCTATGGCGTATATAGCAGATATTCATCTGCGTGGAGTATTCCTTTGCGGTCTCATCCCACTCAAGATAGACATCTGCCGCCTCATCCGCCGATGCTGCAGCGTCAAGTCTCTCAGCGGCTTTTTCCGCCGCCTTTCCCATAGCATCCATATCGGGACGCACATACTTCATTTCAGAAAATTTCATGATCTACCTGCTTTCATTGAAAATATTGCGACAGACTTCCCTGAGCTCATCAGCGGTCATTATCGTATTGAGTATATCTATAAGCGGATTTGCTGTCATAAGCTCGGGCAGTGAAAGATGTTTCAGCAGTTTCTTCCTGCGCTCCGATGCATCAGGCGTGCCCGTCAGGCCGAGCTCATAGAGCAGAGTCTTGTCTATGTCGCCCTTCCTGCGCTGTGAGGTGTTCACCCCTGCCTTGCGGAAAGCCTCCTCAAGCGTCTTTTCATCAATGCCCTCAACGCCCAGCTTTCCTTCCTTCGAGGGCTTGTCCTTGCGCTTTTCCTTGCCGAATACATCGGGTATGTATACGTTTATCACATTTTCGGGATGCTTTACTATACCCTTGATATGATTTCTTATCACAAAGCCCGCGCTGTCTGAATCGGTCAGTATGATTATCCCCGTTGTGTCGGCGTAGTGCCTTATCAGAGCGGTCTTTTCCGCATCCTTGAACACGCGGAAGCCGTCTGTGCATATTATCACGCCGTCTATCACCGACGCAAGCTTTATCTTGTCATATTTTCCCTCAACTATTACCGCGCGGTCCGTACTTATCATATGATCATTCCTCAAAAACGCCGAGCTTGTACATCAGGCCGGCAGCACCTGCCGCCGTCAGGCCGTAGCCTATTGCAAGGTCCTTGTAGAATGCGCCCTTTTCCCCGAGCGCCCCGAGCATATTCATAAGCACGCCGAAGCACTTGATCAGGGAGGTCTCTCCTCCGAGGGCACGGTACAGCTGAATGCTCCAGTTGAGTCTTGTGGCGATATATACCGATATCAGCACTATCACTGCCGTTATTATAAGTCCTGTCTTGCTCAGGCCCTTGCCGAGCAGGAAATATCCGCCGAAAGCACACAGACATAATGCAAAGCCGCCTATATATGCTATCGCTCCGAAAGATCCTATCAGGCACCATATTCCTGTTGCGAGCGCCGCGCCAAGAAGCGCGCCTATCGTGCCCGTTATTTTGTTGTCATCATTGTCAAGAAACATACTACTGTCCTTCCGTTATTTATTTACATATATAAGGGATATATCTCCCTCAACATGACCTATGCCTATGCCCCGTGAACCGAGGAGCCTGTCCCTTGATCCGCCGCTGTTCAGATATTCTTTAACAAATGCGGTGAATACGCTCTGCACGAATTCAAAACTGCTGTCCTCCTCATCGGAGAAGTCAAGACGGAACAGGTCTTCTTCAGAGTTCCATATCTGATAATAAGCCCAGTCACAGTCCTTGTCATCAGGATCAAATCTGTCTGAAGCGGCGAGCTGTATCCCGTAGACCTCGCCCTCTGCAGCCTCGTCGTAAAGATTGAAGCAGTACGCCGCGGTATTATCGGGTATATTCCCGTTTGCAAGGATATTGTCAAGCCATTTCCCGAACCGCTCGTATACCTCCGGGATTATTATATCATCCATATATTTCCTTTCTGTTATCCGACAAGTTTTCTTCTTATAGCATCAATACATCCCGTAAGGCCCATATAGTCATAATATCCGCCTATGCTGCCGTATTTTTCATACAACAAAGTCAAAAAGCCTTCCATGCTCTTCTCATTTGCAAGGACTACGTTCCTGTCTATCTCGGGATGCTCCGCAAGGAATGCCTCGAGCCTTTCCCTGTTGTATTCACGACTCAGGGCGTAATCGTCTGTTAGAGCCTGTCTGTCCGCATCGCACACAGAGAGTATCAGTGCCGCCGCAACGCCCGTTCTGTCCTTGCCTGCGGTGCAGAAAAAAACAACGCCACTCTTTACCTTTGCAGCGGTGCGCAGCACAAAGCCCATTTCGCGGGACTGTGCTATTGCCATATACGACAGCGGCACATCTTCAAGTGTTTTCGGAGGCATACTCCCCTCGGTTATCGCATATCGGCAGTAATCAAAACCGTCTCTGCCCGCATAGGCGCAGGGGTATTTCTCCGCCTCCTCATCGGTGCGCATATCTATAAGTGTCGTAAGTCCCTTTTCAAGGAGCAGCCGCTCGTCATCGGCATTATATTCCGTCAGTCTGTCACTGCGCCATATACGGTCGTTTTTTGTCGTGCCGTAGGGCGTGACGAAGCCGCCCAGCTCCCTTGTGTTGAAGGTAGATTTAAGAAGACTTTTGTATATCGCCAATGTTACCGTCCCTTTCCGCCGATCATCTGTATCACAGCGCTTTCAAGTATCGTTTCGGGTGCGCCCGCACCTGTCTTTATCGCAAGATCCGCTTTGAGAAGTATATCCATGCATCTGCGCATCCTTGCGGTATCAGTGCGTCCCGCGCTCTTGAACGCATTCGTCACACGGAAGGAGAGGGCTTTCGGATATCCGAAGTCGGATACCGTGTCGTTTACCGACCGTCCGCTGTCAAGAGCGGCCCTTGCGCGGTATATATCATTGATGCTGCCTGTTATGACATAAAGCAGATACACAGGGTCCGTGCGGTTGTCTATCAGTTTGTTGTATATCGCAACAGCCTTGTTGAGGTCGTTTGCAGCTATCGCGTCCGTCAGGGCATAGACCTTTGTATCATCCTGCTCGGGAGTGAGCAGCATCACATCATCCGCGGTGATCTTTCTGCCGTCAGCATAGGCGCAGAGCTTCTCCGCCTCATTCACGGCAAGCCCCATATCCCCTGCTGTGCGCATAAATATCAGCTCCGCTGCACGGCGGTCTATGTCACAGCCGTAGTCCCTGCAGACAGCGGCCAGTTCCTTTGCCGCCTCTGATGCGCTGGGGGTATCGATCTTCAGAAGAGTCCCGTGTTTTTTTACCGTCTCTGTGAGCTTCCTGTTCTTGTCAGTGGGAGTCTTTTTTCCGCCGCAGATGTCGCAGTTCTGAGTATAGAATATCAGCACAGTGGTATCCGGCAGGTTCTCTATCTCGGCACAGAGCTCCTTTATCCTGTCTGCCGCAGGGCGCACGGTATCTATATCAAGATCGCATACCGTGACGCACATTTTCTCCGCAAATACAGGCAGCGCCTCACAGGCCTCCACTATCTCGCCGATATCGTCTTTCCCGTCGAACACATGAAGATTCAGAGCCTGCGAGCCTGCATCGACAACAGACTCCACAAGCGCGTTCTTCAGCTTCTGTATGCTGTATTCGTCATTGCCGTAAAGGTAATACGCGCCCTGTGCATCGTGTGCCTTTATTATCCGCACAAGCTCGTTTTTTGTTATTTCGGACATTATCTCACCTTTGTTACAGTCGGCTTGCCGTGACCGTAGAATATGGTGCGCTCGCCGAGTGACTGTATCTTTTCATAGGTCTTCTTCATGGCGTCAAGATCGCTGTAGAGATGCCCCATTCCGGGCAGCACCCAGTTATCGAGCGCATCGCCGACCAGGAGCGCCTTGCCGCCTACATCAACGCCGATTGAGCCGTTTGTATGCCCCGGGAAGCCGATTATATCCGCATCTATGCCGTACTCCGAAAGGCTGTCGCCGTCCTTGATGAAAATAACATTATCGGGGCGGTCCACCTTAGTCTCGGCCAGCACCTTCTTCGACATTGCCAGCACGACACGGCCCGTCAGGCCATAGCATTTCAGGGGCTGGGCGCTGTAATTGTCAAAAAGCTCGTCATCCGCCCTGTGATATGCCACAGGCACGCCGAATCTTTCAGAGAGGGCGGCAGCATTGTCTGCATGATCAAAATGTGTATGTGTGAGCACGATAAGCTTAAGATCGTATTTCTCGCACTCGGCGATCACGGTATCCAGATATTCCTTTGTGCCTGTATCCACAAGCACTGCCGCATTGTCCTTTGACACGATATAACAGTTCTCCGTACCGCATTTTATCAGATGTACCTTACTCATTAGTATCCTCCCCTTTAAACCTTATTTCTATAATATCACGCACCCACTGCGGATGCTTTTCGGACTGTACCCTCAGAAGCGGCAGGCTTCTCCTGCCCGTGCGTCTGTCAAGCACTGCGAACATAAATACTATCGCGTTGTCTGACATTATGCTCTCATGTATCCCCTGGGAACGGTATTCCTTCAGTGCGGCGCAGAACTCCCCGTCGGTATACTCCGTACGTTTGTCTGCAGACACCTGTTCCATAAGCCCAGGGAAGCCGTCCCAGTAGCCGTGTATGCCTGTCATGGTGCTTTCGCTTTTCATCCCGTTCCGGATAAACCATGTGTTGACCGTTTCCCACGAGAATCGCTTTACCTGTCGGCCGTCTATGACTAACTCAAAGATATGACAGCCGTCCATACCCGTATAGGTAGTACAGCCGTAACGCACACGGCCTTTCATATCGTCTGCAAGCATATCCTTTTCAAGATATTTTCTCATTGCGCTCCATGAACCGAGTATCACAAGCATCACCTCTATGATATCACAGCTGTGCCGACTCTTACATCTATCAATATACCATATTCTTCGCAATAAGTCAACACAGGCAGGCTGAGCCTGCACCCTCTTCGACGGTTTATTATATGAGGACGGCTGTTTTTGTGGCCCGGTAACTTTTGTTTGCGGAGAAACCCTTCCACCACAGCCTTCGGTTGCGGTCAGCCCACTGCGTGGGGCACTGCCCTTTCAGGGGAGGTTTACACTATACAATTAATTTGGGAGAACCATATCATTAGCTATACTCATATAAGTTCATCTGAATAAAACAGTCACATAGAACTAATTAGAGCGCTTTACCTCCCCTGAAAGGGAAGTCATCATTGCTACGCAAAGAGGGGGACCATTTCCGTAAGGAAATGGTGGAAGGGTTCAACTCCACACTGACGGTACGTCAGTACTTCACCACTCCATACTCCACACTGGAATAGAGAATAACTAAAAACCATTTCTTCTCTTGACTATACCGCAGGGGAATGTTATACTTTTGTCATAGAGATACAGATATTTTTCCGATATAGTCAAACAGATGATATTTTAAGCAATATTGTGATATACTTTCATTGTCAAACAGGTGTAATATCATTACAAAGATTTGCTATCAATGGAGGATATGACAATGAAAAAACTCAAAGGCTTCAGAAAAGGCATAAATTTCGGCGGCTGGCTCTCACAGTGTGATTACAGCAAGGACAGACTGGACAATTTCATTACAGAAAACGATTTCAAGACTGCCGCAGGCTGGGGCATCGACCATGTAAGAGTCCCCATTGACTACAATATCCTCGAAAATGAGGACGGCACATACAACAAGAGCGGCTTTGACAGAGTCGAGAATGCTGTGCTTCTCGCAAAGAAATACGGCCTCAACATCATCATAGACATTCACAAGACAGCAGGCTTCTCCTTCGATTTCGGCGAGAATGAGGCAGGCTTCTTTGACGACATAAAGTACAGGGAGCGTTTCTACAGACTCTGGGAAAAGATAGCCGAAAGATTTGCGAAATACACGGACATGGCTGCATTCGAGCTTCTCAACGAAGTGACCGAAAAGCGCTTCATAGATGTCTGGAACGAGACCGCAAACGAATGTATCCGCAGGATAAGGGCGTATGCTCCCCATATCCCCATACTTGTGGGCAGCTACTGGAACAACAGCCCCGAGGCAGTAAAGGACCTTGACGCTCCGTATGACGAGAACGTTTATTACAACTTCCACTGCTATTCCCCGCTCAAATTCACCCATCAGGGCGCAACATGGACACCTGATATCATTCCCGAAGAGCGTATGTCCTTTGAGGAGGCTCATATCGACGAAGCTATGTTCGAGGAGATATTCAGCAGTGCTCTCGAAAAGGCAGAGCGTGAGGGCACAGGCGTATACTGCGGCGAGTACGGCGTAATAGACAGGGTATCGCCCGAGGATACTCTCAGATGGTACAAGGTGATAAACAGCGTGTTTGAAAAGTATGATATCGCCCGCGCCGCATGGACATACAAGGAAATGGATTTCGGTCTGTCGGATGACCGCCTCGGAGAGCTTGCAGGAGAGATAATCAAATACCTCTGATAAATCAAAGGAGATCGGTATATGTATTCTGAAAAGGAGCTTTCGCACAAGATATTCCTCAACCGCGAGTATGCATTCAAGCACTCACCGTTTGAGAAGGAATTTGAATTCTATGACTTTGTGAAAATGGGTGATACGGAGAACGTAAAGCGCACGATGACTCCCCTCGCCTCAGAGGGCTCAGGCACACTCTCTGCCAATCCGCTTCAGAATCTGAAATACCACTTTGTTATCACCATTGCGCTTGTGACGCGTTTCTGCGTCGAGGGCGGCATGGAGATGGAGACCGCCTACACCCTGAGTGATCTCTATATAAACAAGGCGGACAAGGCGCGCACCGAGGCCGAGGTACACAGCATACACAATGAGGCGATAAATGATTTCACCGCCCGCATGGAGCGCATACAGCGGCAGTCTGTATACTCAAAGCCCGTGATAAATGTCATGGATTATATCTATGACAATCTGCACACTAAGATAACCGAAAGGGATATCGCGGAGCACACAAAGCTCAGCACATCGTATATCTCCAGACTTTTTCACAAGGAAACGGGAGTTACGGTCAGCACATATATCACCGCCAAGCGCATAGAGGCAGCGGAGAATATGCTCAAATACTCCGATTTTCCTCCGTCTGAGATAGGCAGTTATCTTGCATTCTCATCACACAGCCATTTTATAAGCACATTCAGGAAATACACGGGTATGACCCCCGGTGAATACAGGAAGAAATTCTACCGCTCGGCATGGAATCAACAGGAGGAAAAATGAAGAAGGTTATGGATACAGCACTGCTGATACTTCTTGCGCAGGCCGCATTCACAGGCTGTGCAAAAGAAGAGCTGCCGCCCAATGCAGGCATAGAGGGCAGTATATACGCCGATTTCAGAAAGGGCGAGTCTGAGCTTTTCGAGTGCTCTGACGGCTGGACAAACGGCAGTATGTTCAACGTCACATGGCGCAAGGCCAACATCACATTCAATGACAAAAAGATGCAGCTGACTATCGCAAAAGATGCCGAGCCGAAGGATAATATCCCCTATTCGGGCTCTGAATACCGCTCGAAGGATTTCTACGGCTACGGCCGCTATGAGGCAAGTATCAAGGCGATAAAAAATGACGGCGTCATCACCTCTCTCTTTACCTATACAGGCCCGTCCGACAACAATCCGTGGGACGAGATAGATATCGAGATACTCGGCAAGGACACCACACAGGTACAGTTCAACTATTTCACCGACGGCCAGGGCAATCACGAATACGTATACGATCTCGGCTTTGATTCATCCGAGGATTTCCACGATTACGCCTTTGAGTGGTATGAGGACAGGATAGTATGGTTCGTTGACGGCAAAGAGGTATACACCGCCAATGAGAATATCCCCGAAACAAAGGGAAAGATCATGGTGAACACATGGTGCTCAAAGGGCGTTGACGGCTGGACCAAGAAATTTGACGACTCAAACCTCCCCCTCACCGCGGAATACGGGTATATATCATATACGCCGTTTGTGAGTGAATAAATATAGGGGCTGTAAAAAAACGCGCCCCGAAAGAAACATAATATCTTTCAAAAAACATCCGCACAGAAAACGATTATTCTATGTTGTTTTCTATGCGGATATTATTTATTTAACTTGAACGTGCCCAGCCGGAAAAGGGTGGGAGAGTTAAAGGAAGAGAGTGCAGAGGGAAACCCTTAA
>CACZPE010000057.1 GCA_902782875.1 uncultured Ruminococcus sp.
GTATGAGACATATCAGACGTATTTGACATATTGTACTGTATGTCCCAAATCAGTAGGACATTCAAAAAGGGGCATACACAAAAGCCGTGATATAGCTTATCCCCGCTGTTTGTACAGACTGTACAGACAACGGGGACTTATTTGACAAATATAACGCAATAGGAGAATTCATAAAAAACGAAACGCAAGGGGCTTCCCGACTTCATGTACTCATGAGGACATAAAAATCATCAATAGGAATTATCTATCATGTCCTCATTATGTACTCAAGGCAGTTTTCATAGGACACATATCTTGCCACAATGTACTCATGTCCTCAAAATGTCCTCATAGGGGTAAATTTTGATGATTAGGATTGTCAATTAAATACTTACCAATTAAAGCCAACATAAACACCGTAAACTATCAACAATTGTCCCGATAATAATACAATAGGCTTCTTAAAGTTTTTAGAGGTACCCTTGATTATTTTATTATTATATGTTATAATATATAAACATAGCCTTATGTCAAATATAATGCAGTAACAGTATTATACAGATCAGTTTCAGCCGACCGGGACAGGTCATGCTGCTGTATAACTGCCGTCAGACCGTACACAAACAGACATATTCTCTTTGTGCGGTACAGCCTTAGTATTCTGAGGATAAGGAGTATCAGATGAAACTGAACAAATTATACACAAGAGCAATATGGAATCTGACTAATGAGCTTCAGAATTTAAATCAGCCCGAGAGTGCACTTTTTGCTTTATCACAGATATTAAAGGATACCATTGGCTGTGATGCCGTTTTTGTATGGCTCCTGAGAGAAGGGAGCGATGAGCTTTCCGTTATTTCAGGTGCCTATAACAGAGATCTGACCGGAACCACCACCGGTCATTATGAGGGAATGATCGGACACGTTATGGAAACATCGGAGACGATGATCTATAATGTCCTGCCGGAAGATGAAGAAAACCAGATCCCCATTTCTGATATAAAGTCCCAGATCGTTTCGGCATTCGGAATGCCCAACAGACCGCCATACGGAGCAGTACAGGTAATCAATAAAAATAACGGCAGTTTTAATGCCGAAGACAGTCAGCTTGTGGATTACCTTTCTGCTTTAGCCGCACTTGATTTTGATGACAAGGGATTTTTTACCGAGGCATATCCTAAAAAAGAACCGATCCTTGAGCTTAAAGGTATAGAAAAAGAATTTGTGAACGGTACCGAAACGACAAAGGTGCTGCGTGGAGTTGATCTTGATATCTATCCCGGAGAATTTCTTGTTGTTCTGGGAGAGAGCGGCTGCGGCAAAACAACGCTCATGAATATTATAGGCGGAATGTCAAAGATGTCCCGCGGTAAGATTACATTGGAAGGAAAGGATTTTTCAAATCCTTCCGATAAGGAGATAATGCTGTACCGGAGGAATTACATAGGTTTCATATTCCAGTCATATAACCTCATGCCTAATCTTACTGCGCTGGAGAATCTTGAATTCATCGCGGAAATATGCCAGTCGCCTAATCCGCCCGAAAAGATGCTCGATCAGGTGGGTCTGTCAGCCAAGGCAAACAATTTTCCTTCTCAGATGAGCGGCGGTCAGCAGCAGAGGATCTCAATTGCAAGAGCTCTTACAAAGAATCCGCTGCTGATACTTGCCGATGAGCCGACCGCAGCACTTGATTATGAGACAAGCATTGAAGTCCTGAAGATCCTTGAAGATATAGTGAGACTTCAGAATAAAACGGTCGTGATGATAACACATAACCCCGAAATCGCTAAAATGGCAGATCGTGTGGTAAAGGTAAGAAACGGTTCTATATCCGGCACCCGCATAAACTGTCATCCTCTTCATGCAGAAGAACTGGTGTGGTGATTGAAGATGAAAATATCTCAGTGGAAAAATTCCGTAAGAAATATAAGAAAAACGCTCGTCTCATGGATAGCGATCGTGACGGTCACTATGATAGGAGCCGGAGTTTACAGCGGAGTTTCATTCTATGCAGATTCTCTGGCGGAAAAGGGAGAGAAATTCCTTTCGCAGACAGAATTTGAGGATCTGTCTGTCGTTGCGCCGAACGGGCTTGATGATGAAGACATCTCCGCGCTTAAGGAAATGAATATCGTGACAGATGCCGAGGGGGGATATTATATTCCCGATGCAAGGCTGCATTACAGCGGCGGGACGGAGACTGTGACTTTATACACTCTGTCGGAGAAGATATCAAAGCCTGTCCTTGTCAGCGGAACACTTCCGTCAGCCGGAAATGAATGTGCCCTTACAGCATCGGCTATGGAAAAATACGGGCTGAACCCCGGTGATACCGTTAAGATAAATATACCGGACGAAAATATCCCCGAGGGCTTTCTGAGATATGAAGACCTCACTGTTACCGGAGCTATAGAACACGCTGAAGGTATCTGCACAGAGTACAGCAGAATGGTTTTTGTTCCTGTCACCGCGTTTGACGGAGAGAAGATCAATGACAATTATACTTATGTGCGGATCATTGCCGATACCCCGATCTCGCAGAAAAGGCTGTCTGATGAGTATGGAAATACTGTAGATCTCAGAAAAAAAGATGTTGATGATAAGCTTTCGGAGATCGGTAAGAATCATGACTCAAAAATCAGAGAAGATGCTGCAGATAAGATATCCGATGCCGAGAAGAAGGCGGCGGATTCGGAAGATAAACTGAACAGCGCGAGAAAAGAGCTTGAGGAAAAAGAAAAAGAGCTTACTGAGAAAGAAGCGCTGATCGGGCAGTATGGTGAGTCTGCCGTTTCTGCTGAAGAACTGACCGCGATACAGAATGCCCGCAAAGAGATCAATGAGAAAAAGGCTGAACTTTCTGATAATGAAAAGAAGCTCGAAGAATCAAAAGAACAGATAGCCGAAAAGAAAAAAGAACTTGAAGGGTTAAAGGATTCGCATTACGGAACAATGACTCAGAATTCAAAGGAGGGTTTTCTTACATATAAAACAGATGTGAAGATAATCCATGACCTTTCGATGATATTTGTCATATTGTTTTTGATAATCGGAGCGATCGTAATTGCATCTACTGTTACAATACTTATAAATCAGAAGAAAAAGCAGCTCGGTATGATGAAGGCTAACGGCTTCGATAAAAAGGAACTGGCTTTTGAGTTTATCATATATACAAATACCGCCGTTATGATCGGACTTATCCTTGCAGTCGGACTTGCGTGGCTGCTGCAGTTTATAATCAGCTCAGTCATCGGGGGATTATTCTGTGTAAGGACAGACAGCTTTTCATTCTTTATCGGAAATTATATAGTTCTGGCTCTTTGTATGCTGCTGGTGGGAAATATCTCTGCTGTAATAGTGCTTGCGAGGAAGGTATTTGCCACAGAAGCTGTTGATCTGATGAGCGGGAACACGGATAGCAGCCGCCATTCGGGTACGCGGAAGAAGAGACACGTTTTTCCGCTTTATTCAAGACTGATCGCGCGCAATATGGTAAGTGAGCTTCCGAGGATCGTCACATCGGTCGCCGTTATCGGAGGCTGCTGTCTTATCATGGGGCTTGGCGTGACACTTAAAGACTCCCTTGATAATGTAATGAAATATATGGCACGGGATATCATGCATTATGATCTGGAAGTATCTGTATATTCACGCTCGGATGATCCGGAAAAGGTCAGGGCGTTTTTATCTGATAAAGGGGCAGAATACAAAGAGATACGCAAGACAAACACTATCTATAAGTACGGAGATACAGAAGAACACGTTACGGTGATAAGCTGCGGAAGTGAGCTTTATGGAGACTACATAATGCTTGGCAGCAGGAGCGGGAATGAGACTTACTCTCCCGCAGGCTCTGATCTGATCGCCGATTTTAAGACAGCTGAAAAGCTTGGGTTATCCAAAGGCAATGAGCTGATATTGCGAAATGCCGGTTTTGAGGAGCATACATTTGTTATTTCGGGAATATGCATGAATTATTATCCGAGAGTGATGTATCTGGGAGAAGAAGCTTATGACGAGCTGTTCGGCAGCAGCACTTATGATACCATGGTCGTCAGGGCAGGCGGCATTGATGCTGAGACGCTCGGAAACGAGCTTTCTGAGAAATTTCCGGATATTGATATAACATATACGGACAGACTTCCGCAGGCATTTACTCCGATGTCTGATATGTTCCATGTTGTTGTATATATCCTGATTGTGCTTTCTGTGATAATGTCTGTTTTTGTTCTGCTGAATCTGGTAAACATTTTTGTCAGACGAAAAAAGAATGAGATTATCATTATGGCAGTAAACGGATTCGATCACAAAGAACAGATCGGGTATCTGCTCAGGGAGACGATCATTACTACGGTATGCGGACTCATTGCAGGCGTACTTGCCGGCTGGGCGATGACTGAGCCGGTCGTGCGTACTGTAGAAGTGGGAGAAATGCTGTTTGTGCGGGATTTTAATGTCATTGCATGGATCATTGCGGCAGGTATGGAAGCCGTTTTTGCGATAGCGATCAACTTTTTTGCATTCAGGTATGTGCGAAGCTTTGATATAACCGAACTGACACGGTAAGGCTTCGTCCGGGAACAGTAAGCAGGTTTATGGTCATAAAGTATGCGATGCATTATTTATGAAAAAAATACAGGTATCTTTATGAAAAACAATAACAAAAAAATTTCAGCGGTAAGTACGCTTCATTTTATCAGACTGGCATATCGCTCAGTGCTTTTCGTCTCTCTGATAGTGGGGTACATCATGTACTGTATAGACGGCAAAGTCAGATTTCCGTCAGAACCATATACCAATATTCCGATAGTTATGGTAGTGTGGGTCATTTTTATGTTTGAGATGCTGATAAGATTTTTTCCGTCAAGACTTGAAAGTCACGGCTCGCAGAAACAGTTCAAACGTAATTATATCAAGACTGGGAATACAGATATAAATATACATGACAATAATTCAACGGTGCTTGTTCTGCTTATCTGGATAGTGTTCAATATGATATTCGGGACGCTCAGAATGGCAGGGATATTTGACGACTGGATAATGATACTTTTATGTGTCTTCTATTCTTTGTGCGACATGATATGTATTCTGTTCTTCTGTCCGTTTCAAACTTTGTTCATGAAAAACAAGTGCTGCAGCGCTTGCAGAATATATAACTGGGACTATGCAATGATGTTTACGCCGCTCTTTTTTGTGGACAGCCTGTTTCTTAAATGCCTGCTGCTTGTCTCTCTGGCACTTTTCCTCAGATGGGAGATCACATTTTACAGACACCCCGAATATTTTTCGGAGAATACAAACGGGTATCTCAAATGCGTAAATTGCAAAGAAAAACTGTGTGTTCATAAAAAACAGCTCCGCAGCTTCTGGAAAGCAAGGGACAGATATATAAAGGAAACACTGCGCAGGCTGAGTTCAAATGACAGCCATGAATAGCGATCAGGCGTGTTCGGCGGACTATCTGCGGCAGCACACATGTGTGTGTCCACCGAAATGGAACATTCCACAAAAGCCGTGATATAGCAAACCGCCGCCGTTCTTATGGTCATAAGAACGGCGGTGTTTATTATACCGAGCGGCTTATTATATATAATTGTACTCGACTACTCACGACATATTAAATCCTACAAATGCCGATTTTACTCTACCTATGAAAAAATCCCATAAGCAAATTCTATGATTTACTTACGGGATAATAATATAATTCATTCTATTGTTTCGGTAGTCTTTCTTCCGATATAGATATATTCCATTAAGGCATTAAACTCTTTAACATCATCAGAATCACCCTCAATATGATTATCAACGAGATAAAATCTTTTGGCTTCTTCAAAATCTCTATATTTTATGCCTATACTTTCAAATGTATTTCCAACTGATTCAATAAGATTATATAGATAATCATATATACTACCGCTCATTTCTTTAAGGTATTGAGCATCCTGTGTGCGAGGGACATCATTTAGATCATAGTTTATTGGATTTCCCTTATACCAAGCAAATGTCTGAATACGTTCTGCTGAAAATGCAGAATCATTTTCTCCAGAAAGGATATGGTCAAGTGCTTTCTGGCAGGACTCAACTTTTATAAACGGAGATGTTGTATGAGCCAAGACATATACATCTGCATCTACCGTATTTATAAACGCTCTGTATATATCGAATCCCTTTACTAAATCTCCATCCAACCACACAGGTCTTTGTAAAAACCTTGTCTCTTTGGGAATGTATTGTTTCACAGTTGGATCGGAACAGTATACATATACCTCATGGTCGCCAGTATCTGTGCGACCTCCATAGGGTGAAGGATAAAAGGTCTGTCGGTGAATTTTCTCCGCTTACCCTGATGCATTA
>CACZPE010000058.1 GCA_902782875.1 uncultured Ruminococcus sp.
CTCTTCCATATTGGAGCTGGTGGACGGACTCGAACCCCCGACCTGCTGATTACAAATCAGCTGCTCTACCAACTGAGCTACACCAGCATTGCACGGAAGTTTTTTACCTGTCCGTCTTGCAACTATTAGATTATATCACCTTGACTTATTTTTGTCAAGCACTTTTTTGAATTTAACAATTTGTTTACATAAGTCGGTGTCAGCCGTGTTTTCTAATCTGTTTTTAATCTTATTCTAATCGGTTTTAAATTGAATATCCCTTACGGATATGATAGAATAACAACATCAGAGGAAAACACATCTGACAAGTTTATTGGGGGCATTTTTATGAAAGAGAAAAAGGATACACTACAGATGATAGCAGACACAGCAGTCAAGGCACTGCGTGCAGTAAAGGACGGTATAGTATTCATCTTCCGTGAGGGAACGGATTTTTCCGATCCTTTCATGAAAACCATATGTCCTTATTCAAGACAGAGCTTTTCCGAAAATGTAAGGGACAATAACAAATCCGAATGGTAAAAGCTTCTGTTTCATTATGCTAATTCCTTCTTGTAATAATAATAAAATAAAAAGCGGCGGGACATCCCGCCGTTTTTTATTATTCTTCGTCGCTGTCGCCGATATCTTCCTCATCGTCGTCGATATCCGTATCCTGTTCTGCCTGTTCCTCCTCGAGCATCTCTGCCTCGATATCTATGGGATCATCTTCAACAGGGGTATCGTCAACTGCGGTGATCTCGCTGTCATCCTCGTGAGCTGTTCTTGTGAAGGTGATGACCTTCTCTTCATCGCCGACCTTCATAAGTCTTACGCCGCCGGAGTATCTGCTCATGATGCGTATATCACATGCCCTGATCCTGATTATGACGCCGTTTGAGGATATCATTACGATATCGTCATCCTCATCGACTATCTTTATGCCGCATACACAGCCCTTGACATCGCTGATCCTGTAGTTCTTGATGCCGTAGCCGCCGCGCTTCTGGATGCGGTATTCCTCAAGATCGACACGTCTGCCGTAGCCCTTTTCGGTGACGGTAAGCAAGGATGCTCCCTCTCTTACTCTCGCCATGGATACTACCGCATCGCCCTCACGCAGCTTTATTGCCCTTACACCTGATGCCGTTCTGCTCATGGGTCTTATGTCATTCTCATTTATGCGTATCAGATAGCCGCCTCTTGTTGCTATCATAAGCTCGGATATGCCGTATGTGAGTCTTACTCCCTCGATCTCGTCATCCTCGGCAAGACCTATGGCACGCAGACCCATCCTGCGGACATTCTTGTACATGGACAGAGCCGTTCTCTTTATTCTGCCGTTCTTTGTGACCATGACGATATACTTGTCATCGTCATAATCCTCGGTCTTTATCATAGCCTCTATCTTCTCACCCTCAGAGAGCGGAAGGATATTTATGATATTCGTACCCTTTGCGGCCTTGCTTCCCTCGGGAATCTCAAAGCAGCGCAGACGGTACATTACACCCTTGTTGGTTATGAACAGCACATCGTCATGGGTGGATGCAATGAACATCTCCTGAACGATATCCTCTTCCTTCTGTCTGAGTGCGGATACGCCCTTGCCGCCTCTGTGCTGGGTCTTGTACTCACTGAGAAGCGTGCGCTTGATATAGCCTATATCCGTGAGAGTAACAACACATTCCTCTTCGGGGATAAGATCCTCTATATCCACCTCGCCGCTGACATTTTCTATACCCGTGCGGCGCTCGTCGTTGTACTTCGCTTTTATTTTGTCAAGATCCTCTGCGATTATCGCAAGTACTCTCTCATGCTTTGCCAGTATATCCTTAAAGTCCTCTATCTTGGCATTGAGCTCTGCGAGTTCATCGTCTATCTTCTGTCTTTCCATATTGGAAAGCTGATACATACGCATCTGTGCGATAGCCTCAGCCTGCGGCTCGGTGAGAGAGAATCTCTCCATGAGTCGTTTGCGTATTTCGGCTATATCCTTAGATGTGCGGCATATCTTTATTACTTCGTCGATATTGTCTGCGGCGATGACCATACCCTCGAGGATATGTGCCCTTGCCTCAGCCTTGTCAAGATCAAACTTGGTCCTGCGGCGGATGACCTCCACCTGGAAATCAAGATAGTTCTGCAGCATCTGCTTGAGCGTCAGAAGCTTCGGCTTGTTGTCAACAAGTGCGAGCATGATGACACCAACACTGCTCTGCAGCTCGGTATATTTGTAAAGATTGTTGAGCACTACCTGAGGAACTGCGTCCTTCTTGAGCTCGATAACTATCCTTACGGAATTGTCTTTGTCGGATTCATCCCTGATGGCGTATACGCCCTCTATGCGCTTGTCCTTGACAAGCTCTGCCATGCGCTCGATCAGCTTCTTCTTGTTTACCATATACGGTATCTCGCTGATGAGTATGCAGTTTCTGCCGTGATGCTCGGTTATCTCCGCACGGCCTCTGAGGACTATCTTGCCCTTGCCTGTGCCGTATGCGGCTCTGATGCCCGATCTTCCCATGATGATGCCGCCTGTGGGGAAATCAGGGCCCTTGATGTACTGCATAAGGTCCTCGAGAGTACAGTCGGGATCGTTCATAAGACATTTTACCGCATCCACGGTCTCACCGAGATTGTGCGGGGGTATATTGGTCGCCATACCTACTGCGATACCCACAGAACCGTTCACCAGTAGATTGGGGAAACGTGAGGGAAGCACGACCGGTTCTTTCAGACGGTCGTCGTAGTTGGGCATGAAGTCTATGGTATCCTTGTTGATGTCTGACATCATCTCAAGGGTGATGCGCTCCATCCTTGACTCTGTATAACGGTAGGCAGCCGGGGGGTCTCCGTCCATGGAGCCGAAGTTTCCGTGACCGTCAACAAGAGGATAACGCAGAGAGAAATCCTGCGCCAGACGTACAAGTGCATCGTATACGGATGCATCGCCGTGGGGATGATATGAACCCAGCACAGCACCGACGGTATCTGCGCACTTTCTGTAATCCTTATCGGGAGTAAGTCCCTTTTCGAACATTGTGTAGAGTATGCGTCTGTGTACGGGCTTGAGACCGTCCCTTACATCGGGCAGCGCTCTGGATATGATTACGGACATGGAATACGCAAGGAAATAATCCCTCATTTCCTTTTCAATATCCTTATCTATCAGTTTCTGATTTTCCAAGCTGAATTCTTCTGACATAATATACCTCTTTGATCATAGGTCACAATACTGTATCCTATTTTTTGTATCTTGTACCCATAACGAGGGAAAGTCTCTCGCCTATCTCCTTGTTTTCCTCATCGGTAAAGGCTGTTTTGGGTATCACGTATACATTTATCTTTCTGATATATACAACGTACATATCATCACATTCAACAATTTCAACACCGCCGTTGGTAGTGTGTATGACCGTAGCGGGGGGAGTATCATCGCCGTCCGCGGATTTCTCCTCACTCTCCGCATCCTCACCTTTCAGCAGAGGATCCTCAAGTGTGGATATTACGAGCCTGTCAGACCATACCTCACAGCCGTACTTTACCCCTTCAAGCTCTCCGAGTGCCTTTTCAAGCTTGTTGTAGGTATCCTTCGGCCGTCTCCAGAGTATGAAGCCTATCGCAAGACAGAAGAATATCAGGAACACCTGAAATACATAATCCTGCCCTCTTGCGTAGCAGTCGGCTATATTCACCGCAGTGACCATCACTGCAAGGACCACGAGTATCAGCTGTATGACGGTATTCTTTGTGACATACTTCTTCTGGAATACCCGGAATCCCTTCAGTATCAGTTCCCTGTCGCTGTAATACTCGCCCTCTGCGAGCTTCTCCGCGCGGGGAGTTTCTGTCCTGTCATCAAACATTTTTTCTCTCCAGATATAACTCTCTGAGCCGTAAAGGCATTATACATCAAGATCCTTGACATAACCTGCGTTCTTCTCTATGAATTCTTTTCTGGGCTCGACCTTGTCGCCCATAAGTATGGAGAATGTCTCGTCAGCCTTTGCGGCATCCTCGATATTGACACGCAGCATTATTCTTGTGGACGGGTTCATAGTGGTCTCCCACAGCTGTTCCGCATCCATTTCACCGAGACCCTTGTAGCGCTGTATATTCACATTGCCGTCGCCCTCGGCCTCAAATTCCTTTGTATACCTGTCGCGCTCTTCCTCGGAAAAGGCATACTTGTATACTTCCTTCTTGCCCTTTCTCTTTGCCACCTTGAAAAGAGGCGGCTGTGCTATATAGATATTTCCGTTAGTTATGAGATCTCTCATATAGCGGAAGAAGAAGGTTAGCATCAGTGTCCTGATATGGAATCCGTCCACATCGGCATCGGACATTATTACTATCTTGCCGTAGCGGAGCTTTTCTATATTGAAATCATCGCCTATGGAAGTGCCGAGTGCGGCAACCACGGGCATCAGCTTCTCATTGCTGTACACCTTGTCAAGGCGTGCCTTCTCAACATTGAGCATCTTGCCCCACAGCGGAAGTATAGCCTGATAGCGCGCATTTCTTGCACCCTTTGCAGTACCGCCCGCGGAATCACCCTCGACGATATAAAGCTCTGTCAGGGAAGTATCCTTGTCATAGCAGTCGGTGAGCTTGCCGGGCAGAGAAGCGCTGTCCATGGCGGATTTGCGTCTTGCAGTCTCTCTTGCCTTCTTTGCAGCCTCTCTTGCCTTCTGCGCATTGACTGTCTTGTCTATTATGACTCTGGCCTCATTCGGATTTTCCTCAAGAAATTCCATCAGCCTGTCGGTGACCATATTCTCAACCAGAGGTCTTGCCTCGGGATTTCCGAGTCTGCCCTTGGTCTGTCCCTCAAACTCGCAGTTTGTGAGCTTTACGGATATTATAGCAGTAAGACCCTCACGGACATCATCGCCTATTAGCTTTTCCTGATTGTCCTTGATCAGGTTGAACTTTTTGCCGTACTCATTGAGTACCTTGGTAAGTGCATTCTTGAAGCCGTTCTCATGGGAGCCGCCGTCTGTGGTATGGATATTGTTCGCAAAGGAACGCACATCCTCATTGTAGGAATCATTCCACATGAGAGCAACTTCGGCATACATATCGTTCTTTGAGCCGTTGAGATATATGACCTTGTCCGCAAGGGGCTCATACCCCTTGACCTTGTGGATATGCTCAACAAACTGTCTTATACCGCCCTCATAGTGCAGTACCTCTGAAACAGGCTCCGCTTCGTTCCTGAGATCGGAAAATACTATCTTTATGCCCGCATTGAGGAATGCCTGCTCCCTGAGTCTCTTGAGAAGCACCTCATAGTCATAGGTAGTGGTCTCGGTGAATATCTCCGGGTCAGCCTTGAATTTAACTGTGGTACCCGTCCTGTCACCGGTCTTTCCTATGACCTTCATCTCTTCATTGTAGTGGCCGCCGTTTTCAAAGCGCTGGAAGTATATATCCCCGTCCTTGTATACGGTGAGCTCGAGCCATTCGGAAAGCGCATTTACTACAGATGCACCTACGCCGTGAAGACCGCCTGCTACCTTGTAGCCGCCGCCGCCGAATTTACCGCCCGCATGGAGCACTGTATATACGACCGTAGCCGCAGATATGCCCTCCTTGGGGTGTATTCCGACGGGTATACCTCTTCCGTTATCGGATACCTCTATGATATCGCCCGGCAGTATATTCACCTTTATCTCCGAGCAGAAGCCTGCAAGTGCTTCATCTATCGCATTGTCCACTATCTCGTAGACAAGGTGGTGAAGACCCTTGGGACCTGTCGAACCGATATACATGCCCGGACGTTTTCTTACAGGGTCAAGACCCTCAAGGACCTGTATCTGGTTCTCGTCATAGTCAACATCAGGCACCGTGTTAACGGAGATTTCATCCATACCGTTCATCTTGTTTTCATCCATAGTAACTGCTCCGTACAAACTAATTTTATATCAAATATAGCGGATGTTATTCACCCTGGGAATCAGAGGGCATCAGCTCATCAAGAAGATTAACATCAGAGTACATCATCATGACGTTGTCCACATTGCCTTCTTCATTGAACATATACATCACGAAATATGTGGATGTCTTGTCCTGAAGGCTCATATCAGCATATATGATACCCTTTGTATCGCCCTCTACGAGCATACCGAAACGATAGTCGCCCTTTGCTTCGGAAAGCTTGCCTGCCTTGTCAAGCTCATCAAGCTCATTGAAGCCGTCTATGCCGTAAAGTATTCTTTCGTTATCTGCTTTGATCTCATCGGGAGTATGATCTTCAAGATCACAGCAGAATGCGTTTATTACATCATCCTTGCTGCAGCCCTTCTTGAGGCCGAGGCCCCATTTTACAGAATCATCCTGCAGTGAAGCCATGGTAAGTCTCATATTATCATCACTGAATAATTCAGGCTTTGATTCAAAGATGAAGCTTGAACCTTCTTCATCACTGCCGTAATTGAGGATATGCATGCCTTCAACTTCCATATCCATACCGGGCTCGCCGCCGATCGCCGACTTTACCTCATCTACGGTCATGCCTGCCTTTACGCCCTCAACAAACATGGTATCCCTTGTAACGACATCCTTGCCGTTTGTTGTGGGTGCTGCTGCCTCAGCTGCGGGTGCATCGGGTGCGCCTGCCGCATTCTGTGCGGGTGCGTTGTTTTTGCATGATGTAGAAAGAAGTGTCATCATTGCTGCGAGTATCAAAGCTGTTTTTTTCATATTCATTGGTGTTTTCTCCTGTCAATATATTATTTTGAAATAATCAAGCTCTTTTTTCATCATATCCTGCATTGTAAGTATCGTGTCGGTGAGATATCCTTTTTCTCCGCCTGTCTGATACTCATGCAGTCCTCTGTAATAATACGCCTTGTATTCATCCTTTATGTAAAAAGGAACTATACCGTTTTTCAGACATTCCTTGAACATTATCAGTCTTCCCACACGGCCGTTTCCGTCATAAAAAGGATGTATCCTTTCAAATCTTGCGTGGAAATCGGTTATGTCATATATGTCCTGTTCCTTTCTGCTGTTATATTCGGAAATAAGATCATTTATCTCATTTTCAACATTTTCGGGTGGAGTTGTTGAAATATCACCGACAATATTGGGATATTTCTTATATTCTCCTATTACCATTTCCTCATTGCCGGTCATGATACCGTTTTTCAGAGTTCTGTGTATATCCTTTATCATATCACCGGACAGTGTTTCTTCCACACTGTCTATGATCATATCGAATGCTCTGAAATGCCCTGCTGTCTCTATTATATCATTGACAGGCACAGCTTCATCTGTACTTACGGTCCTGGTCTCATAGATATATCTCGTCATATCATGGGAAAGTCTGCTTCCCTCGATATGATTTGAATTATAACACATATCGACCTGTAATTTGTTGTAAATACCGCCCTTTATCCTGTCTCTCTTTTCATTTCTGAGAACAGTAAGGATATCTCTCATACCTTTACTCTCTTTCGTATGGTCGCGGGGGATACATTGGTGATATATACCCTTTCCCTGCCGTCGGTGATCGCTGTCACAAATGCCTTGGGCATATCATACGAAACGTATACAGCTGTCTTTCTGCGTCCTGAAGCCGAGAGATATTCTCTCGTGTCCGCACTGACAGATGTTTCTATATCGAATACCCCTATAAGGTCACAGTCCCTTATGACCGTGTCAGACCCCAGATGTATATACATCACATCACCATGCCGTTCTTTATCCTGAACATCTCCCCGTTTACAGGAGTTCCCGAAGGGGCTGCGGTCCTTTCATCACAGCAGGTGATGAATACCTGCATACCCTCTATGTTTTCAAGCACAAATCTCTGTCTTCTCACATCAAGCTCGCTCAGTACATCATCAAGCAGCATAACAGGGGCATCGCCCGTCTGTTCGCTCACTATCCTTGCCTGGGCTATCTTCATCGCAAGAGCAGCACTTCTCTGCTGCCCCTGTGAGCCGAATTCGCGCACGGAAAGACCGTTTATCATGGCTACCGCATCATCCCTGTGTATTCCGCAGAGAGTGTAGCCCGCCCTGATATCGTCATCAGTGCCCTGCTTGAGCTTGTCGTAGTATATCTCATACAGTTCTCCCTCATGGTCTGTTCTGCCGTCGAGAGTTCTGTAAATAGTTGACTGATAGTATATTTCAAACTCTTCATTACCCTCTGTAATAAGATTATATAAACTCTTAGTATAATTATTCAGAGTATTACAATAAGTATCTCTTATCACAGATATATAAGCCCCTGTCTTCGCAAGCTGCATATCCCATATATCAAGTGCGCTCCTGTCTGTGAGCCCCATCTGTATATCCTTTATTGCAGCATTTCTCTGACTGAGGATATTGTCATATTTATTCAGTGCATACACAAACGATATCTTAAGCTGTGATGCCGAAAGATCTATAAAGCTACGCCTGTTGTCGGGCGAACCCTTTGCTATCGCAAGATCCTCGGGAGTGAACACAACACATTTGAGATTACCGAAAAGGCGCGACAGCAGCGGCATTTTCACACCGTTGAGAGTGATATCCTTGTCACGCATATTCTGTCTTTTCACCGAGAAGCCTATGCTCTGGGACCGCTCATTATCGGTAAAACCCAGCTTTATCTCAGCCTTATCCTTGTCAAAGCCTATGAAGTCCCTGTCCCTGGTGCCCCTGAAGGAACGGCATCCCGTCATGAGCCATATGGCTTCTATCAGGTTTGTCTTTCCCTGGGCATTGTCGCCGACAAAGATATTCATACCCGGATGTGCCTTTATATCAACACCGCTCAGATTCTTATACCCGTCGGCATATATACTGTCTATGACCATCAGCCTTCACCGAATGACACACCCTCGGCGTAGCTTACCTCTATAGGTTCGTCTGCATCCTCGAAATGTACGAGCACGCTCATACCCGGGCGTATCTTTCTGCCTCTCATGGTACACTGTTCGCCGTCAACATCACATATGCCCGCCTGAACCATTTCCTTGGCTTCTCCGCCTGTCTCGGCAAGTCCCGAGAATTTCAGCAGGTCACCGAGCTTTATATATTCAGTTCTGATCTGTATTTTCATATCTTTTCCCCTGCGATATCCTGTCAGTTGGAATTTTTGAGTCTTACCGGCAGAAGAAGGAATGTATAGTCATCGCCGTCAAGCGGAACTATCTTCATCGGAGCGAGATTTCCTCCGAGCTGGAGCTTCACCTTGTCGGATTCCGTAGCCTTGAGTGCTTCTATGAAGTATCTGCAGTTGAATCCTATCTCAGTCATATCTCCTGTGATATCAGCAGAGCAGGAATCAGAGAAATTACCGAGAGATGTGGAACATGATACCTTGATCTCGCCGTTGCCGAAGACACATCTTACAGCTGCCTTGGTATGTTCTACGATTATGAGCATGCATCTTTCGAGCATATCTATCACATCACGGGTGCTTACTATCACATCAGTGCTGTGAGACGATGGAACAGATCCCCTGTAGTTGTGGAATTCTCCCTCAAGAAGTCTTGTTATGAGCATATATCCGTTGAGATCGAACACAACATGCTTTCTGGTGACATATACATTCACCTTTGCGTCCTCATCGTCGCGAAGCAGCTTTGTGAGCTCAGAGAGAGCCTTTGCCTTGACAACGAAGTTGAATTTGTCATCTGTATCTATCTTCTCGCGTCTTATTGCCAGACGGAAGCCGTCTATAGCCACAAGTGTGAAAAGACCGTTCTCTATGTCAAAAAGCTCGCCCTTGAGTATGGGCTTTGAATCATTCTGTGATACCGCGAATATGGTCTGGTTTATCATATTCTTTATCACAGGCTGGGGGAACTCAAAGAAATCGGACTTGTCGATATCCGGTATGGAAGGATAATCATCAGCTGTAAGAGCGAGTATGTTATACTCGGCCTTCTTGCCCTTGATGGTGACCTTCAGCTTTTCATCGACTTCAACTGATATCTCGTCATCAGGCATCTTCCTGATGATATCTGAGAATATCCTTGCGTTCACGACAAATTCGCCGTGATCCTCGGATGAGACATTTATCGTGGTCTTTATTCCTATTTCAAGATCATAGCCCGTAAGCTCAAGATCGTTGTTGTCAAGATACATCTTGACTCCCTCAAGTGCCTGCATGGGCGATTTCTGGGGTACTGCCCTGGTCACGTTATTGAGAGCTTCGTTGAGTTCCTTCTGTTTGCATCTGAATATCATTGTTATCACCGGTCTTCCTGTTTTATATCAGCTGACGGTATCACCGTCTGTATATGAATCCTTTTTCAACACACCTGTGGATATTCACTGCCCCTCAGGGGATATCCTCAGAGTGTTTTAAAAAACAAAACATTACGTGTTATTGTTTTAGTTGTTGGGGTGTTGAAAGTTTTGAAAACTGCCCCGGGATGTTTATATGCCTGAAAAAATTTCTAACACCGCCGTGACGGAAAAATGTTGTGATTTCTGAAAGTTTTCAGGCGTTGTTGATATGTTGATTATGTGTGGGTTGATAGTTAGAAAAATGTTGTAAGATCACGACTTTCAACATATCATTGTTAGAAACGTGTTGATTTGTGATACTATACAGTTTGTATTTTTCAAATTTTTACCGCTTGTAATCGTTTTGTAACTATCATTTTTGTTTATAATACTTTCTAACACATTTTTCAACATCGTGTTGAAAAAAATGTTTTAAACTATAAGTATTAAATAAGTATCTGTATAAATACCGATGTTATTTACATACTGTATAGTATAAATGAGTATTACAGTTATCAAAATATAATACGATATGTATAATACTGTATAAATATTTATATCTGTATTATTTGTTGCCCTGGGACCTTATATTCCTGATGATATCCTCAACATTGTCGCGGGCGACTACGTTTTCAGACATCATTTTCTTTACATCATTTATATATCCGGATACAGAGGAGTGATCCTTGTTTCCGAGCTCAGCACCAATCATCTTGAGAGAAAGGGGAGTAAGCTCCTTTATGACGTATGCACATACCTTTCGTGCAAGGGATATCTGCTTTGATCTCTTCTCAGAGCGGATATCATCTGTCTTGACGCTGTATACTGCAGCAACTTCGTTTATTATCTTTTCAGCTGTGATAGGCGCATTCTCATTCTCGTTGAGTATCTCGCTTATCGCGCTCTGAGCCTGGGTAAGGGTGGGAGATGTGTTCATAAGGTGCTGATAAGCCTTCAGCTTCTTGACACAGCCCTCAAGCTGTCTTACATTGGTCTTGAGCCTGGTTGCTACATAGCTTACTACATCATCGGTCAGATCAAGATCGAGAAGTGCAGCCTTTCTCTTTACGATGGCAACTCTTGTTTCAAAATCGGGAGTGCTTATATCGGTTATAAGTCCCTCTTCAAAACGGGTCCTTATTCTTTCCTCGAGGATGTTGAGATCTCTAGTGGGGCGGTCCGATGTGAGTACTATCTGCTTGCCGAGAGATTTGAGCTCGTTGAAGGTGTGGAAGAATTCCTCCTGTGTGGATTCCTTGCCTGCAATGAACTGTACGTCATCCATAAGCAGCATATCAACGCTGCGGTACTTCTTCTTGAAGCTCATGGTGTCCTTGAGCTGTATTGCCTCGATAAGCTCGGTGGTGAATACCTCTCCTGTGACGTATACCACATTCATGCCGGGTCTTTCGCTCTTGACCTTGTTGCCTATAGCCTGCATCAGATGGGTCTTTCCCATGCCGGAGGGGCCGTGTATGAAAAGAGGATTGTATGCGGAACCCGGGTTTTCCGATACCGCAAGAGCGGCACGGTATGTGAACTCGTTTGATTTGCCGACTATGAATGTATCAAATGTGTATTTGTATTCGGCGTTGTTGTATGCCTTTGCAAGCGCCGGGTCATTTTTGACAGCAGGAATCTCCTCCTCTTCATCCTCATCGGCGGAGAGGGGTATCACTTTTATATCTGGTTCAAAGCCTATAACGGAATAGAATGCTTCCTTGAGCATCTTTTCGTACTGTGTTTCGATTATGCCCTTTACCCAGCTGTTCTCAACGTTGAGATATACAGTGCTTCCTTCCATTCTGTTGGGTATGATCTTTTTTATCCATGTATCATAAGCGACCTGTGATATCTCTTCTTCGTCGGCTTTTTTCTTTATATGCCCGAGAACAAGCTCGTAGACCTCGTTGAACGAATTCATTGCTGCATCCTTTTCTCTAAAAAAATTAAATGTACAGCGCATAGCTATACCACTGTATTATAACATAACAGTCAGAAAAAATCAAGCTTTTTAATAATGAAAAAACCGTTACAAACAGCAGTATATACGCGTTTTGTGGTATTATTGGATAAATTGTAAAATTATATACTATATATAATAGTGTTAGGGTTTAGGGTTTAGGGGATAGGGTTTAGTTATTCTCTATTCGTTCTTCACTTTTCACTATTCACTATTTCAGTGTGGAGTTTGGAGTGTTGAGAGTGGAGTTATTATTTATTTCAG
>CACZPE010000059.1 GCA_902782875.1 uncultured Ruminococcus sp.
ACCGATGATAACCAAGCTGTCGCTGGGCAATCAGAAGGTATGGCTTTACTATGAGAAGGTGCCCCGTGCCACCAAGTACTATATCTACGTTTCACAGGACGGCAAGGAGCGCCTTGCGGGCACTACCGATGCTAATAAGTTCCTTGTGACGGGACTTAAGAACAGGGACAACAATTCCTATCATGAAGCCACATTCTATGTAAAGGCACTCGTTGACGGCAAGCTCACTCCGCTCAAGCGCCCTGCTAAGAGATGGACGCGCGCAGGCTTCAGCCCTGCTGTCAATGCGGCTTCGGGACGTGTCACCATATCGTGGCCGAAGTACACCGAATGCAAGGGCACAGCCACCAAGTACAGAGTATACATCGTGGATACGAACTACAAGCGCATAGGCTCAATAATTGAGACCGACAGTACAACGGTATATCTGCAGACGGGCGTGCGCGGTGCAAGGTTCGGCGTATACGTCGTACCCTGTGTGAACGGTGAATACATACCCTTCGGCCTCTCATACGCAGAGGACAAGGCGAACGTGACCTTCTTCACGACTATGTGATTCTTATACCGGCTCTGTGTGATACATGGAGCCGGATATATGTTATAGATAGGGTTTAGGGTATAGGGTATAGGGTATAGGGAAGGAGTGAAGCAAACATCAAAGATGTTTGCTTCACATTCTTAATGGGGGTGAGTAACCGGTGCAGCATCTGTCCGATATTCGGGGACGTCGTTCAGTTCCCCTGAATCAGGGGTGTCCGATTTTATGGGTATAGTTTAACTAGATCCTCTGCCCTCTCATCTGAAACAAGCAATTTTTCGCTTGATTTTATCGCGGAAAGCGGATATAATCATAGTATAGTATCCGCAGAGCACTACTTTGACGAGGTGACATTATGATCGATATTTCAAAAGCACCAAAGCTGGGCTTCGGCCTTATGAGACTGCCCGAGACGGAGGGGAAGATCGACTATGAGCGTGTGAACGCGATGGTGGATTCGTATCTTGCGTCGGGGATGAATTACTTTGACACCGCCTATGTATATCACGGGGGCAACTCCGAGGTGGCTGTGAGGGAGTGCATCGTGAAGCGCTATCCCAGGGAGAGCTTCACTGTGGCGACAAAGCTGCCCATATGGTGTATCAAGGATAACAGCGACAGGGACAGGATATTCAATGAACAGCTCGAACGCACGGGCGCAGGGTATTTCGACTATTACCTCCTCCACTCCATAGAGGACGGCAATACTGACGACTATGAGAAGTATGACTGCTTTGCATGGGGCGTGAAGAAGAAGGAAGAGGGGCTGATAAAGCATCTCGGATTCTCGTTCCACGGCACTCCCGCACTGCTTGAAAGGGTGCTCGATGCGCATCCGGAGACAGAGTTCGTACAGATACAGCTCAACTACCTTGACTGGGACGATCCCGTTATACAGTCGGGTGCACTGTATGATATACTGCACGCACGCAACATCCCCATGATAATCATGGAGCCTGTAAAGGGCGGCACACTGGCAAATATTTCCGACAGGTGCGCCAAGGTATTCGAGGAGGCCGATGCTTCAAAGTCGGCGGCTTCATGGGCGCTCAGGTTCGTGGGCTCTCTGCCCGGAGTGATGACGATACTTTCGGGAATGTCAAATGCCGAGCAGATGGCGGAGAACATCGCACTGTTCAAGGACTTCACGCCCCTTGATGAAGCGGGACAGGCTGCGGTGACGAAGGTGCGCGGCATAATGCGCGACGTGCCGCTGATAGGCTGCACAGCCTGCCGTTACTGTACGGACGGCTGCCCGATGGAGATAAGCATACCCGATATATTCAGTGCGGTGAACGCTAAGAGACTTGACAATACCGCATGGCGCCCCGCTAACTTCTACAGGGCTGCCACTGCAAAGGGCGGAAAGGCAAAGGACTGCATAGCCTGCAGTCAGTGTGAATCCGTCTGTCCGCAGCACCTTGAGATAATCTCGCTGCTGCAGGAAGCATCGGACATGTTCGATAAATGATCTTACCGCCGCTCGGAGTACCGGGCGGCGGTATAGTCTTGCTTATTTTTCTTCGTACATTTTGTTGATCCCGACAAGGAGGAGCCTGTTGTCTTTGTCAGCTTGCTCTTCTACCCGGGCGGAGAAGCAAAAGCTCCTTTCTCCGATCAGCCTAAGTTGATTTCACCGAAATTGATTTCACCGTAACTTGTTTAGGTGAAACTGACTTCGGTAAATCAATTCTACCAGATCAAACCGACTCTGTCAAGCATTTTCGGGAAACCTGTATGTCAAACCGTCGGAATGCCGCTGTAACATCATCTGCATACCGCCTTATGCCGCTTCTATAAAAAACCGCCGTCAGGGTCAGACCCGGACGGCGGAAAACTTATCTGGTGAGGATCACTTCATAGCCTCTTCAACATATTCTGAAATCATATAGCGGTTATCATGATAGATAAACTCCATTTCAGGGTTATTATACAGTTCTGTAATGAACTCACTTATAGTTCTGCCTGTCATTATTCATCAACCCATCGCATTTCATTTTCGATTTCCCAAAACGTTTTTCCACCCC
>CACZPE010000060.1 GCA_902782875.1 uncultured Ruminococcus sp.
ATGCCGAAGCGTTTGAGCTCATTCTGCAGAAATGAACGTACTCCTCCGTAAAGCACAGGCGATGAAACGATATGATCGCCCGCACCGACCACGCTTATGATGGATGTGACTATCGCTGCCATTCCCGATGAGAATACCTCTCCTGCCTCGGCTCCGTCTATATCCGCAAGCACCTTTGCAACAGCAGTATTATTCGGGTGCTTAATGCGCGCATATACATATCCGTCCTCTGCGCCTGTATAGATATCCTCCACGCTCTGTGCATCATCAAATGCAAATACGCTTGACATGTACACAGGCTGCACCTCGGGCACCGATGTGAATTTCCTGTTTATCTTTTCTGCCTGCCCGTCACCTGAGTGTGCAAGCAATGTTGTCAGACTGCTCATATTATCGTCCTTTCCAGATGTGCCAGAACGCATCCTGTCAGAAGCTCCGCACCTGCAGATATCGCCTTGTCGGTGATATACAAGTTCCCGCTGTGCAGGGCGAGCTGTGTATCTTCTTCATTTTCCGCTGTGCCTATATGTGCAAAGCATCCCTTTATCCGCTGTGAAAATGCGGCAAAGTCATCAGCCCCGAATCCGAAAGGCACGTCGGTCTCAAGTACATTGTCCTTTCCTGCCACAGCCGCTGCAGCTTTCTTCATGACTACGGCGGCATCTTTGTCATTTACAAGGCAGGGGGCGTTGAGTTCAAAGCTCACATCTGCTGTGACACCATAGCAGGCCGCGGTCTTTTCTGCGATATATTTCACAGCAGCGAGGGCATCTTCACGGGCTTTGTCCGAAAGCGCCCTTACCGTTCCGTCTATCACCGCACTGTCTGCAATGACGTTCCATGTGTTTCCCGCCTGCAGATTCCCTATACCCACAAGCACCCTGTGCATCGGGTCGATAAGATCGTGTACCGTGCGCAGTTTTATTGCTGTGTCCGCTGCCGCCGCAAGAGCATCCGCTCCGAGATGGGGCCTTGTGATATGCGATGTCCTTCCTGTAAACTTTATCGTCATCCTGTCGCATGAAGCGGCATCTGTGCCGTTTGCAACGACTATAGTTCCAAGCTTTGCATACGGCGATACGTGAAAGCCGTATATCCTGTCGGTATCATCAGTGAGCCCTTCGTTTATGAAGTACTGCGATCCGTGTCCTGATTCCTCGGCCTGCTGAAAGACTATCTTTACTCTGCCTTTAAGCCTGTCTCTGTTTTTGTTCAGCACCTTCACCGCGCCTATGAGCGCCGCGGTATGTATATCATGTCCGCAGGCGTGCATTACTCCGTCATTTTCGGAGGGATAAGGGTATCTGCCTGTCTCCTTCACGGGCAGAGCATCTATATCCGCGCGTATCATTATACTTTCGCCCGGCTCTGCTCCGTCGATCTGTGCATATGTGCCCGTACCGTTCACAGCACGCCATTTAATACCCATATCATCCAGCAGGGAGCGTATTATGCCTGCAGTACGGTGCTCGCTGCCGCTGAGTTCCGGGTGTCTGTGCAGATCGTGCCGCAGGGCAATGAGCTCATCACTGACAGCGGCTACCTCTGCCTTTATATCTGTCATCAGTGAGTGAACCTCCTTGCTATGATGGTGCCGATCAGCTGTATTATGCAGACTATGACGATAAGCACCGCAGTTGTCACTATGGTTATATCAGTCATATATCTGTTGTGTCCGTATCTTATCGCGAAGTCACCCAGTCCGCCTGCGCCGACAGCGCCTGCCATTGCGGTGAGACCTATAAGGTTTATCGCGGTTATCGTTGTAGCTCTTGCAAGCCCGGGAATGCCCTCACGCAGATACACCTTAAATATTACATTCACCGGATGCATGCCCATGCTTTTTGCAGCCTCAATCACGCCGCCGTCTATCTGTGAAAGCGATGCCTCCACCTGTCTTGAAAAAAAGGGAACAGTGCCTATCACAAGAGGTACTATCGCGCCCTTTACTCCTATGCTCGTATGTACTATCGCACGGGTGAGCGGGAGCAGAAGGGATATAAGTATGATAAAGGGTATAGAGCGCAGGGCGTTAATCAGCTTGTCGAATATATGATATACAGGCCTGTTCTCAAGTATGCCGCCGCTTTTTGTTACTATGAGCAGCACCCCGAGTATCAGTCCTGCTATGAATATGAATATCCCCGATATCGCAGTCATCCTGAAGGTATCACCTATGGATTTTATGAATTCAGGCACTCTGTCTGCCAGATTGGGAAAATATTCACGCAATCCTTCCATCCTTTATCACCTCTACACTTACATCATGGTCCCTGAGATATCCCAGGGCATCGTCTATCTTATTGCTCTCTCCTCTGAATATGCCGACCGTGCCGCCGAGAGAAAGGCCCGAGATTATCTCAAGATCTGCAAAGAGTATATTGCATATTATGTCGTATTCCTTTGATACATATGATATCAGCGGTTCTGACGTCACCGCCCCCGTGAATTTCATCATCACAAGAATTTCATCGTCACTGACA
>CACZPE010000061.1 GCA_902782875.1 uncultured Ruminococcus sp.
ACGGGCTGCTTTTCATCAAAAAGCTCCGCGGCGCGGCGGATCTCATCCGTCAGCTTATCGGCATATATGACCGCATACGGCGGGGTGTATTCGGGAGATATCATAAAGCTTACTTTCATCGGAATATTCCTTTCGTGCTTTGATGATACGAGTATATCACAGTCGGGAGCGGCTGTAAAGGCTTTTCGGGCAAGTGGCAGGTTTTGCGTGGTAAGATGCATAGAAGCGAATATATGCTACAGTTGTATTGCATTATGCAAATATCACAATAAACCGCCTGATTTTATGTGGATATCTCCAAATAATTTGCAAAATGCAAATTCAGTCTTGACAAGAATAATGCACTATGCTATTATATGTACAACAGATTTGCACAAAGCAAAATGCAGGCGGCTTCACACAGGCTATGCGGATATTTATAGGTCTGTATTTGCGCAGCGCAATAACAAGAAAGGAGAGAGTATGAAAAAGATAACAAAGGAGCGTCTGCTCTCACAGCTCTCTGCGGCGGCATTCGCGGACTTCACGAGATTTGTTGCTGTAGAGAGCGACGGAGAAATGCAGATACTGCGCGTGACCGATACCAGCAGGCTGTCACGCTCTGACAGGGCGGCTGTTGCCGGTATAAAGGCGGGCACGAAGGGTATAGAGGTAAAGCTCTGCGACAAGCTGAAGGCCATTGAGATGATAGCAAGATTCACCGGCATATTCGGCGATACCGGGGAGGAGGACAGTCTGAAAATGCTGTTTGATTCACTCACAGGGGGCGATGATGACGCTGGATAAGCTCTTCACCGAAAGGCAGAGAGAAGTATGGCAGAAGAGCATATATTCTCCGAAAAGGTGGAATATCTCAGTCGGGGCGGTGAGATCCGGAAAGACCTATCTTGATCTGTTCAGGATACCATACCGCATAATGCACGCAGGAGAGGGAGGTATAGCGCTTATAGGCAACACCTGCGGAAGCCTGGAGAGGAATATACTCGCCCCGATGAGAAAGCTGTATACCGAAAAATACGTGGGCAGAGTCAGCGCCAACGGCAGGGTGAGACTATTCGGCAGAGAGTGCTTTGCGATGGGGGCGTACTGCGCAGCCTGTGCGGACAAGCTCAGGGGAATGAGCCTTGCGTACTGCTACGGGGATGAGATAACCACATGGAACGAAGCGGTATTCGATATGGTAAAGTCAAGACTGGACAAGCCCTGGTCGGTATTCGACGGCAGCTGCAACCCTGATTCGCCTTTTCACTGGTTCAGGCGGTTTCTTGACAGCGGTGCGGACGATATCGCGGAGGAGCATTTCACGATAGACGACAACAGCAGACTGTCAAAGCAGTTTACCGATGCGCTCAGACGCGAATACAGAGGTACGGTATACTACGACAGATTCATACTCGGTCTGTGGAAATGCGCTGAGGGAAGCATATACCCTATGATCGCATCAGCGCCCCAGAGCTTTATTACAGAGGATACCGACGGCATAATATATGCGGACATGGGGGTGGATTTCGGCGGCAGCGGTTCAGCGACGGCATTTGCGCTGACGGGATATACCGCAGGATACAGGCGTATCATCACACTTGATGAATACTACACAAAAAGGCCCCTCACACCTGCTGAGCTGGAGCGTGACTTTACGGCATTCGTGCGCCGCGCGCTGGAAAAATACAGGCTCCGCGATATCTACTGCGACAGCGCGGAGCAGGTGCTCATAAGGGGGCTCAGAAACGCAGCGGCAAAAGAGCATCTGCCTGTGGAGGTACACAATGCCAGAAAGAGCTGTATAAACGAGAGGATACGTTTCTATACCGCGCTTGCGGGGTCGGGGAGATATTTCATCACAAGTGGATGTACGCATACCCTGGAAGCATTCTGTACGGCAGTGTGGAAAAACGACTCAAGGCTTGATGACGGCAGTACGAATATTGACAGTCTTGACGCACAGGAATACTCAACGGAACACAGGATGAAAGAGATACTTGACAGGATACAGGTATAAAGGAGATGATGATACGGATATAACACTTGTCAGAAAGGCATTCGGAGAGCTGCCGCGGGGAACGGCGGAGCATTTCGGACGGATGGAGCTCTGGCGCGATATCTATTCGGGTGAGCCGCCTTGGCAGTACGTGAAAAGATCGGGGCTTTACGGCAGAGGAGAACGCCGCATGGCTATGCTCGGCTGCGCAAAGGTGCTGTGTGACAGCCTTGCGGCGCTGACCTTCGGAACGCAGGCGGATATATACTGCACCGACGAGAGACAGAGAGAGTTCATACTGGCTGTACTGCAGAAAAACAGCTTCTGGGAGAATATGCCCTCGTTCCTGAGCCGCGCCTATGCCCTCGGCGGAGGGGTGCTGAGGGTATACACGGACGGTGAGGATATACACACGGACTTTACCGATGCAGATCAGTTCATACCGCTGAGTACGTCATACGGTGCGGTGGACGGCGGTATATTCTGCGGTACGGTGTATTCGCACGGGCAGAGATATACTCTCATAGAAAAGCACGAGGACGGCAGAGTAGAAAGATATCTTGCAGACAGCAGGGGAAAACAGGCGGACTGCGAAGCTGTGACGGGACTTGAGGATAGTGACGAATACGGCGAAGGCACGGGCTTTGCCTGCTTCAGACCGTCAGTGACAAATCCCGACGGACAGTCGCTGTACGGCATGAGCGTGATAGAGGGATGTATGGACACGCTCAAGGCGATAGACACGGTGTTTGACAGCTTCACAAGGGAATTCATACTCGGCAGGAAGAGGATAATAGTCCCGTCATCGTGCATACGCACTGTGGTCGATCCCGAGACAGGCAGGGTAAGCAGATACTTTGACACCGATGATGAGGTGTATCAGGCGCTCAAATGCGATGAGGACAGGGACCTGAAGATAACCGACAACACAGCGGAGCTGCGTGTGACAGAGCACAGGGATGCGCTCAACACACTTCTCGATGTGCTGTGCTTTCAGACAGGGCTGTCGTCGGGCACGCTGTCATTCACCGCAGGAGGACTGAAGACCGCTGCAGAAGTAAAAAGCATGGAGCAGCGCACCGAGATCACGATGCAGCAGAACCGCGCCCTGGCTGCAGAGCTTATAGAGCGTGCGGCGGTACTGATATCGGAATGCGGCAGGCGCACAGGGGTGCTTGATGAAATATCCCCTGTGAGAGTGGTATTTGCCGACACCCAGACTCTTGACAGGGAAAAGACCGCCAATGAGAACATAAGGCTCTATGAAGCAGGCCTCAGAAGCCGTACTCATGCGGTGATGGAGATAAACGACTGCTCTGCGGAGGAGGCGCGCAGGGAAGAGAAACTCATAGACGATGAAAGGAGATATGACAATGAACGAAGAGATGATAAATGACAGCGAGCTTACAGATGAGGAGCTTGCGGGACAGAAGCTCTGCGAGGAAAACCGCAGACTGCGGGAGGCACTTTTCTGTGCGGTGAGGGGGATACCCGAGGAGTACAGGGAGGATATGGCTCTTCTTGCAAGGAGCAGGGCGGAGAAAAACGGCACCGATTTTGAAAGTGCGGCGGATGAGGTCTTTGAAAGATACCGCCGTGTGATGAACCGCCGCTCGGGGACCCGGATGGAAAGGATCAGAAACAATGATACAGCCCTTCGCCGCGCGTTCGGGCTTGATACCGATACTTCCGCGAACGGCTGATATGAAAGGAGAATGATATATGAACAGAATAATGCTTGCTTCAAGATACTCGGACCTTATGAATGATCTGTACGCTCAGAGCGCAAAGACTGCGGTGCTTGAATCCGATGCGGCTCTTGCAAGAGAGGGGGCAAATGCAAATGAGATCGTAGTACCTTCTCTCAGTATGGATGGTCTTGCTGATTATTCGAGAAATGACGGCTATGTAAAGGGCAGCGTCACTCTGACCTGGAGTACGGTGAGATTCAACTATGAGAGAGGCCGAATGTTTGAGGTGGACAGCATGGATGATGAGGAAACACAGAACATCGCCTTCGGCAGGCTCGCAGGGGAATTCCTGCGCACACAGGCTGTGCCCGAGCTGGATGCTTTCCGCTTTGCGCAGATAGCCTCGACAAACGGCATATCAAAGGTGCAGGGAACATTTACCGACGGCGAGGAGGTCATCGCTGCACTGCGTACTGCGGTCAGTGCCCTTGATGAGGCTGAGGTGCCCGATGAGGACAGGATACTGTTCATATCCCCGGAGGTCATGGGCATGATAGAGGATATGGATACGACAAAGTCAAGATCGGTGCTGTCATCATTTGCCGCAATAGTGAATGTGCCTGCAGGACGCTTTTTCACAGCGGTCACGCTCTATGACGGAACCTCCTCCGGTGAGGAGGACGGCGGCTTTGCAAAGGCGGCAAACGGCAAGGATATAAACTTCCTTATAGTACACAAGCCTGCGGTGCTCATGTTTACAAAGCATCTGCTCTCTAAGATAATCCCGCCCGAGAACAATCCCGATTCGGATGCATGGAGATATGCATACCGCAGCTACGGACTTTGCAGCGTGTTCAGAAACAAAACTGCAGGGATATATCTGCATCACAGGGCGACCTGATCTGATACAGTGTGAAGCACTTTATGTGCTTCACACGATCACGGATAATATCATAAGGGGGGTATTATATGACAGACTACACTTATTACCGGGATGTGTTCGGCGGCAGATACGGTACGGAGATAGTGCCGTATCTCAGGCGGGCATATACTGTGATACGCGCCTGTATCACAGTGCCTGCGGATGACAGCATGATCGCCGACAGCGTATGCATACAGGCGGAGAATATGATGGATGAAGGATATGACACAGTAAGACTCGGTTCGTTCTCCGCAAAGAGGGCGGAGAAAAGATATGTATGCACAGAGGCGATGATGAATCTTGAAAAGTACGGGCTTCTGTACAGGGGAGGGATATCATGAGGATACCGCGCGGACTGCTGACACACAGATGTATACTGAGAAAATACCGCACGGACAGAGATCTGCTGACAAGAACGAGAGTGTCCGATCAGGAGCTCTCGGGGGTCAGGGTAATGCCGGAAGCTGTGCGTACCGGGGATGTGCGGCATACAAGAACTCAGCGCAGAGGGGTGCTATATTACGATGCTGTCTCAAGTCTTCCGACCGAGGCGGAATTCATTACAGATGGGCTTGACAGCGTTATAGTTTTCAGACAGCATGAATATCCCGTTACGGGAGCGGCATATTTCTATGACGACAAAGGCCTGCATCATATAGAGCTTTCGCTCGGGGGTGCGGTATGACGGCACTGTACGGCGCAGCGGAGGTTATCGGGGAGATAAGGCGCATAACGGATACCTCTGCTGCGCTGAGGATAACAGGCGGAGAGATGTTCCCCGATCTTTCGGGGAATGCGCTCTGCAGAGTTGGTATAGAGGCATACTGCGACGGGGACAGCCCCGATGAGTGTCTTGCCGTGCTTGAGGATCTTGCCGCCGCTGCGCGGAGCTACAGTCCCGACAGCGGCACATTCGGCGGGATATACCGCATAACGCCTGTAAGTGCGGCATATGCGGACAGGCGTGACAACGGATATATCCGTTTCTGTCAGCGCTTTGAGACTGTTTACAAAGGGGGACTGTGATGTATTCGCT
>CACZPE010000062.1 GCA_902782875.1 uncultured Ruminococcus sp.
ATGCTGCTGATCGTACTGCTAAGCTTTCTCATAGGCTGCGGATCGGTAGGATTTGTGGTAAAGCACAGGATAGACATGAATATGAAAAAGATGAGAGAAGCAGACGAAGCCATGAAATCGGAATACTTCAGAACACCTGTACTGCACTACAACGGGCAGCCACAGTCATAAAAAAATGCTGATACCGTCTTCCCTGCGGGATGACAGTATCAGCTTTTCTTATTTTTCGCCTGCTACGTATTCATTTATAAGCTCATAGAGCAGAGATCTCGCGTGCTCCTCATTTACTGCGGAAGTAGCCTTTCTGTCGAGCACCGCACCTCTCGGCAGGCCGTCGGGAAATATCGCCTGTTCCCATTTCTCCGCTTCGGTATACCATTTGTCGGATACGGAATTTGCTTCATCGATATACACCGAGGAATTCTTTTCATAATCCTTATAGTGCTTTCTTCTCAGGAAATCCGGACTTTTATAGATGTATGAGAATACGTTTGCAGCCACATCTACCTCCTCTGAGGCGTGGAATTTGATATTTCGTTTTATCCTGCTGTCGGAAACGGATATATATCCGTAATCACGGGTCATGAAATACTCACCGCTGCCGTATTCGACCATATCACAATCGGAATACACCCATCGGATCACGCCGTTGTCTTCATAGGGATACAGTGTATCTGCCGAAAGCGTCATAGCCCCCAGATATACGAGCTTGGTGTCACTTACGGTATAGAATTTGCGGAATGTCCTCGACTGACGTATTACGTCGGACCCGGATGTATCCGAGGTCTTGTAGCTGTCCTTATCGGAAACGTAAGATGCTATGAATTCCGGGATACCGTCACCTGTAAGATCTACAAGTGACAAGGAATCGAGATCTTCACTGTACCATGACATATCACTTGTAATGGCGTTGTAGTATTCCTTGGCCTCAAAGTTTATCTGCTCCGCTCTTACGGATACAGATGACAGGGATAATGCAAGTACCGCTGTTAGTATGAAAGCTGTTTTTTTCATATGATCCCTTTCCTGTAATGCCGTATGATATTGAATCCACGGCATATAGATATCGTGCCTGCTGTGTTTTGCTCTATATATTATACAACTTTCGGAGACATTATTTTTCGGATTTTATGTATATATTTTATGAACATTATATAATTTATTGTACATATTGCTTATTTACTAATCTATTCTTTTGTGTATTATGCAGATTAATCATATTTGCTGCATATTCTTGTTAAAAGTTCTTGACATTATTAACAAAATGATATATAATAATTACAATAACAAAGGCAAAATACAGGAAACTGTATGACGCAAAGCTATAGGGCCTGAAATGGCAGCCAGTTGCAGAATTTGTTCTATGCTTGTCGTATTTACGGCAGGTCAATTGGCGTATGTTTCCGCTCGTAGCTTTACGTGGCGGAATTTTTGTTATGATCGCAGGTTTCTTTCACAAGCCATCCTCTGAAAACTTCCTATAAACCACGCAGAAGCACCGTGTTCCCCCACACGGTGTTTCTGCTTTTATGTTCACAATTAATACATTATATAAATTTATATCAACACATAGTAGTAATCGCGTATATATTTTCGTTCATAATTTGTCAAATATGTAAATCTTTCAGTTTTTTAGATATAAATATTGCAATTTCTATTGACATGCAGTTGGATATAGTATATAATGAGTACAGTAATAAAGGCAAAGCATGGGAAATCGTGTGACGCAAAGCTATAGGGCCTGAAATGGCAGCCAGTTGCAGAATAAAACTGTTATCTCTGATAACGGTAAATTGGGGTAACATTTCCGTTTCCTGCTTTGCAAGGAGCGGGTTTTTTGGTTTTACCCGCCTAAAACTTGGCAGTTGTTCTATGAACATTTGGTTTTGCAAGTTTTTCAGGAAGTGATCAGTATGAAAAGGAATCTAAAGCAATCAATAGTCAAGGCATTCACACTTATCGAGCTTATAGTGGTCATCGCTATAATCTCTGTACTCGGAGCTATTCTGATACCGAATATGCTGGCATATATCAGACAGGCTCAGATCGCCACGGATATCACCAACGCCAAGGAGATCTATGAAGCTACACAGCTTATCATGATGCTTGATCCTCAGGCGTATAACGAAGTAATGGCCGATCATCAGGACAATCAGGCCGGCTTCAAACCCTCTCAGGGCGGAAACTCCGACCTTATAGGAAAGGACAACAGACCCAGACAGACCATAGCAAAGCTTCAGGGCACAAGAAATCCCGGCGGTACAGGTTCCGGACGTGAAGGTTACTGGGTATGGAGCCTTGATACAGTGCATTACACAGATACATTCTGCAATGACCTCAATGAGGCTATGCACTTTACGAGCGACAACAAGCCCAACTGCCATATGAAGTGCAATACTCACCCCACTGCACGCACAAACACCCAGAACGCAAAGAACTCCAACCGCGGCGTTATCACCGACAGATGGTGCATCGCCCGTGTAAAGGGTACCGATGAGATCGAGATATGGGCTTGCAGCAGCTTCGGTTCTGGCGGCGGTCAGTACGGTATATACCGTCTGTGGCCCAATCCCGACAAGGAATACTACAGCGAAATAAGCTGAGAAACCAGTATCAATAAAGCCATCTCCATTATCTTCCTATAGACCATGCGGAAACGCCGTGTCCCCCACACGGTGTTTCTGCTTTTTATAGCTCCTTTGTATGTAAACATTTTGTTAAGATTGTTTTAAGTGCCTTTATCATCTTGACAAGTAAGTAAAAAGATATTATAATAACAGTAAGTGAAATTGGATACATCATTTTTTGATGTTGATAATAAGAGGCTGTATCAGCCTCTTTCCGGAACGTATGTTCCCCGCTTATCGCTTTCCCGGCTGCTTGTAAGAGCAGACCGGTTTGTACAATACATACAGCTCGTTAAGTTTCATCCCCCTTCCGGGATGTTGAGATACCGCTCTTTGTACGGGCGTGTATCGGTGTGCCCCCGTGACACACCGTCAGACTGATATCATAACAGTCTGCAGCAGGATACACTTATATCTTCATAAGCACCGACATATGCAAATGTGTCGGGCGGATTTGTGTGCGTAAAAACTTAATAGTTGATGTGTGCTGTACCTCCGGCGATTTAAATTTGTAAAGGAGGTATCGGTTTTGCCGACATTGATCGTAGGCATACTGATAGGCGCAGTAGTAGCAGGTGCAATATCGGGATTCATCGCATTCCGTGCGGGTGTGAAGTACCGTATGACACAGGCGGAGACCGCCATCGGTTCAGCCGAAAAAGAAGCCGAAAGGATCATCGAGGTCGCTAAGGAAGAGGCCGAAAGCAAGAAGAAGATCGCGCTTGTAGAAGCGAAGGATGAGATCCACAAGAGTCGAACAGAACTTGAAAAAGAGATCAAGGACAGAAGAAGCGAGCTTTCCAGACAGGAAAGACGCGTTCAGCAGAAGGA
>CACZPE010000063.1 GCA_902782875.1 uncultured Ruminococcus sp.
CAAAGTTTAGTGTATAATCATAATCGGGTATGTTTTCATTTAAAAGTTTACTCAGACGGAGGAAGATATATGATAACAAAAAGCAGAGAGGAGCAGCTTGCCGAGTATATGCAGCGCGGTACACCCGCACATGACCGGCTCGCTCTCCTTTTTGATGAAGGCCAGTATACGGAATTCGGCTCGGGCTTCAGAGGCAGAAGCGGAGATTCCGTAGTCACGGCATACGGCTACATAGGCGGTACTCCTGCATATGCATTCGCGCAGAACAGTGATTCATTCGGCGGTGCAGTCGACAGACAGCATGCTGAGAAGATAGCTGCCGCTCTTGATCTTGCCGCAAGAAACGGTATGCCTGTTATCGGCATATACGATTCCCACGGTGCATTTACCGATGACGGCGCTGAGGCTCTCAACGCATACAGCCTCATACTCTCCAAAATGACAGAGATCTCCGGTATTGTTCCCACTGTTTCTGTGATATCCGGTATCTGCTCAGGCTCCATGTCACTTATAGCTGCCAGTGCTGATATCACTGTCATGACAGATAAGGCAGAGCTTTATCTTGACTGTGCGGACAAGTCTGACAAGGAAGCTGCAGGCGCTCTCGGAGTGCTCCAGATGTGCGCTTCGGACGATATGGAAGCATTTGACAAGGTGAGAAGATATATCTCGCTCATGCCGCAGAACAATCTCTCTGCAGCTCCCGAATATGAATATGATATCCCTGTATCGGCATCCTTCAGTGATGCTGCAGCCGCAGCTGCTTCAATAGCTGATGAAGGCTCACTTCTTGAGCTCTCCTGCTGCTACGGCGACGCTGCCTATACCGCTCTTGCTACCATAAACGGCTCTGCAGCAGGTATTGCAGCCACTAACAAGACCGATTCCGCGCTCACCGCCGATGATATGGCAAAGCTTGCAAGATTTGTACGTCTCTGCGATGCTTACGGCATACCGGTAGTGACTATAATAGACTGCAAGGGCATAGACAGCAAGGGAGCTGCTCTCCGCTCGCTCGCAAGGCTCTCGGGTGCATACTCCGAGGCTGTATGCCCCAAGATAACACTTATCACAGGCACTGCAACAGGTCCTGTATTCACAGCTCTCTGCGGCAAAAACGTATCCGCAGATGCGGTATACGCTCTCCCCGAGGCTGTGATAGCACCCCTGGCACCCCTTACCGCTGCAGAATTCCTGTATCATGACAGACTTGCAGGCGCATCCGACACAGCCTCCGCAAGACAGGCGATAGCTGATGAATACGCTGCAAATGAGGCATCTGCATTCTGCGCTGCCGAAAAGGGCGCTGTCGATACCATAGTTACCGCCGAGTACGCAAGAGCTGCAGTAGCTTCCGCTCTTGAATTCTCCGCAGGAAAGAGACTTCTCCGCAGGATGCCCAGAAAACACAGCCTGCTTCCGATGTAAAATTATATAGAAGGTGACTTGAAATGAAAAGATATAACATAACCGTAAACGGCAAAGCATACGATGTTGAGGTAGAGGAAGTAGGCGGTTCTGCTCCCGCAGCAGCCCCTGCAGCCGCTTCTGCTCCCGCTGCCGCACCTGCGGCTGCTCCCGCTCCCAAGGCTGCAGCTCCTGTCGGTGCAGGCACTCCCGTAAAGGCTCCCATGCCCGGCAATATCCTTGACGTAAAGGTAAGCGTAGGCGATACAGTATCCGTAGGTCAGGTGCTCGTTATACTCGAGGCTCTCAAGATGGAGAACGATATCGTTGCCAACGCATCCGGCAAGATCACTTCTCTTACCGTAAAGAAGGGTGATTCTGTAAACTCCGACGACGTTATCGCCACCATAGCATAAGGAAGTGCGAGCATGAAGAAGATCAATATTACAGAAACAATCCTCAGAGATGCTCACCAGTCACTCATAGCAACGAGAATGAGCATAGACGAAATGCTCCCCATAATGCAGGAGCTCGACAAGGTCGGCTACTATTCCGCAGAGGTATGGGGCGGTGCAACCTTCGATTCATGCATACGCTTTCTCGATGAGGACCCCTGGGAGAGACTGCGCATAATCAGGAAGAATATGCCCAACACCAAGCTGCAGATGCTTTTCCGCGGCCAGAATATGCTCGGATATCGTCACTATGCCGATGATGTTCTTGAATACTTCGTTCAGAAGACCGTTGCCAACGGTATGGACATCATAAGGATATTTGATGCTCTCAATGATATAAGAAACCTGCATACCGCTATAAAGGCAGCCAAGAAGGAGGGCGCACACGCTCAGGTAGCGATGTCTTTCACCCTCGGCGATGTATTCACCGATGAGTACTATGTAAACTACGCAAAGCAGTGTGAGAGCGAAGGCGCTGATTCCATATGCCTGAAGGATATGGCAGCACTCCTTACTCCCTACAGGGCAGCAAGCCTTACAAAGGCTCTCAAGGAGAATATCAGCATCCCCGTAGGCATACACACCCACTACACATCGGGCCTTGCTTCCATGTGTCTGCTCAAGGCCATTGAAAACGGCTGCGATATCGTAGATACCGCTATGTCTCCCCTTGCACACGGCACATCACATACTCCCACAGAGTCTATGGTAGCCGCACTTCAGGGCACAGAATACGACACAGGTCTTGATCTTGTGAAGCTCACTGAGATACGCTCCTACTTCATGAAGCTCAGACAGAAGTATATCGACAGCGGCCTTCTCGACCCGAAGATACTCGTATGCGACGCAAACGCACTTATCTATCAGGTTCCCGGCGGCATGCTCTCCAATCTTCTTTCCCAGCTCAAGCAGGCCGGCAAGGAAGACAAGTTTGAGGAAGTTCTCAGAGAGGTCCCCAGAGTACGTGCAGACGCAGGTAATATTCCTCTGGTTACACCTTCTTCCCAGATCGTGGGTACACAGGCTGTATTCAACGTAATCAACGGTGAGCGCTACAAGACCACCACCAAGGAATTCAAGGACGTTGTTGCAGGAAGATACGGCAAGACTCCCACACCCATCGATCCCGAGTTCAGAAAGAAGATACTCGGCGATGAAGAGGCTATCGAATGCCGTCCCGCAGACCTTCTCGAACCCGAGCTCGACAAGCTCAGAGAGGAATGCGCAGAATGGACAGAGCAGGAGGAGGACGTCCTCACCTACGCTATGTTCCCGAAGATCGCACCCAAGTTCTTTGAGAAGAGAAGAAACAAGAAATACGGCATAGACAAGAACTCCGATGCCGCAAACAAGATACATACCATGTAATGATAACGGGGCTGTTTTTAAGCAGCCCCGATTTTTTATATAAACACATAAAACAAAAGGCGCACCTTCGTGCGCCTTTGGAGCTGGAAACGTGACTTGAACACGCGACCTGCGCATTACGAATGCGCCGCTCTACCAACTGAGCTATTCCAGCATTATTCAATTATCATCATAGCAGGTCGCTGCGACCTGCGCATATACAGTCAGAAATATAGTCGCCCTGCTCGGCTCACGCTCTCGCATTGCTCCTTATTTCTTCCCTTCGCATACTCCCTCCCTCTGCCACCGGCAGCGGTCGTATGCTCAGCAAATGCGCTGCTCTACCAACTGAGCTATTCCAGCATACATAATATCTACGGCATTTAGCGCCGTTTTCGCAACTATCATATTATACACTAATTAGCCCTGAAAGTCAATACCTTTTCACAAAAAATAATTTTCAAAAAGATTTGATATTTTCATACAGATGTGATATAATATAATGTGGTTTATTATTCTGGTTTATATGCGGAGGGTCATATGTCTAAAAAGGGTTCGGCTAAATCATCAAAGATCTTTTCGGTCATTGAGGGCATTATAATAGCGATATTCATACTGTTCATCGCAGGTATGCTCTTTCTTTATTTCACATTCAGCGATGCGGGGGCAGCGCCCACCATATTCGGTCATATAGTATATCAGACCAAGGCGGTGAATATGCAGCCCGCCATCAACAAAGACGATGCGGTGATAGGAAAAAGCTCTGCCGCACAGGAAGCCAAGGCAGGCGAGGTAGTGCTCTGCAAGCTTGACGACCGTATCGTTGTCGCCAGGATAGACAGTATCATCAACGAGAACGGCACGCTTTACTACAACGTAAAATTTGACACTGCCGCCGCCAACGATATACACAGGATAGCTCCGACGGATCTGATAGCCGGTGATATCCACAAATCCGTTCCGCTCGGCAGACTGCTGAGCTTTGCGACATCGACTTTAGGCATAATGCTTGTCATAATTATCCCAAGCTTTGTCATCATCGTACTTCAGATAATAAAGATAGTCAACTCCAAGCACAGCAAGGAGGAGGCAGTAAATCTCGACGAGCTCAACGATATCATGCGTTCGAGCGATTATCCCGAAGAGACATTTCTGCCCATATCACAGGGTGTGCCGCTCAACACCGAGCACCCCGAGGGGCTCGGAGATGCTACGGAAATAGCATTTGTAAACAACAGGCCTGTTTCTCCCATACTTGAGGATGCTCCTGCCGATCTCGACAGTGAGAAGAGCGTATCGTTCGCAGGCCCCACGGCTGTGGATATATTCACGGAGGACGAGGAATTCTTTGCCGAAAAGCCGCAGAAGGACAGCTACAATGTATTCGGCGAGAATATGTTTGCCAATAAACAAGCTGTTCCCGAAGAAACACCTCCCCCACCGCCTTCTCCCGACAGCATCCTTGCTGCAGAGTTCTACGGCATTACAGAAGAAGTCCGTTCGCATCAGGAAAAGCGCAGGATTGAGGAAGAAGCCGCAAGCGGAAATGCATTTGAAGATCCCTTCGACAGCAAGGCTGACTCGATACTCTCGGGTATAGACGAAACTCTCATAGAGCCTGAGGAATCCGAAGAGACTGATAAAGAAACGATTTCCGAGGAACAGAACGCATCTGCTGAATTCCTGCAGATTCCCGAAGAGACAGAGTATACCGAAGAGCCCGTCAGCGAAGCTGTTCCCGAGCCTGTGCAGGAGGGACCCGTACAGTCCGGTTATCAGGGATATGACTTCTTTGCTCCCTCGTCAGGATTTATACCCGGCACGATAGAAGAGGCTGTCCCTGCTGAAGATATGACCATGGCCGAAAGCGAACCTGCTCCCGAGCCTGAGGCTGCTGCAGAAGAGCCTGCTGCCGATATCTCACCTGTTGTTATGGATATTCCGAGCAGAGGCGAGGAACCTGTTCAGGTGAGCGAACCTGCAGAGGCACCCGCCAAGACCGTAAAGGTCAGAAAGGTCATAAAGAAGAAAAGAGAAAAGGTTTCCGTTGATGATCTGCTGAATATGATAGATGAAGAGGAAACCAAGATAAACAGTTGAGTATAATGTCCGTTCCGATCACGGAACGGACATTTTTTCAGAAAGAGTGATGATATGGACAGACAGACCGCCGACAGGATCGATATGCTGCTCCGCGAATACAGACTCGATGAAGCAGAGAAATACATGAAGTCGGTGCTTGAAAAGGCTGAGAATGACAGCGACAGGGATACCGTGCTTTATATACTCAACGAGCTTGCGGGATTTTACCGTGACTGCGGCCGCTTTGAAGAATCGGTCAGATGCGCCGAGCGTTCCGAGAGTATGTTCTCTGCGGATGAACAGACCTCCGCTCCTTATACCGCCGCACTTCTGAATCTCGCAAATGCCTACCGTGCGGCAGGCGACAAGAGAGCATATGACGTTTATGATCGTATACTCCCGCTGACAGAAAAACACAGGGAATACTATTCGAGCTATCAGAACAATATAGCGCTGCTCCATCAGGACAACGGTGATTTTGACAAGGCAGCCCATGCTCTTATGCTCGCACTCGGCTGCGAAAACGGCAGTGATGACCGCAAAGCCGCCATAACAAAAGCAAATCTCGCTGTCTGCCTTTGCAGGCTCGGAAGAAATGATGAAGCCGTAAAGTATGCAGATGAATCGATAGCATACTTTTCGGGAATGAGCCCGTCGGATTTTCATTACAGCGCGGCTCTTTCGGCAAAGGGCGATATACTCTTCTCCGGGAATAACAGAGCAAAGGCTGCCAGATACTATGAAGCCGCTCTTTCGGAGATGCTCCTGCATATGGGCAAAAATAACTTCTATGATATCGTATCAGAAAAGCTGAAAGAATGCTACGGCGGCAGCCGTCCGCATATCAGCGGTGCAGAGCTTTCACGGCGATATTTTGAAATGTTCGGTAAGCCGGTGCTGAAAAGGAACTTCCCCGACCTTATGAAAAAGACTGCCTGCGGTCTTGCAGGTGAGGGCTCGGAGTGCTTCGGGTTTGATGATGAGCTGTCTGCCGATCATGATTTCGGGCCGTCATTCTGCATATTCTGCGATGATGATATGGATGAGGAGAGCATGGAAAAGCTGAGGAAGGCCTATTCCCTGCTGCCACAGACATATTACGGGCTCACCCACTCCGAAAACGAGCACAGCATGGGCAGACGCGGAGTCATGCGGGTATCGGACTTCTACAGACGACTCATCGGGGATATTCCCGAAACATCGGAAGATTTTCAGCAGATACCCGATGAGAATATCGCTGCCGCCGTCAACGGTGAGATATACTACGACTATTCAGGGCAGTTCTCTGAGATAAGGCACAGGCTGAAGTCACGCCCCGATGCTGACAGATATGCAAAGCTCTCCGCAGAGCTTGAGGCGATGTCAAAGCACGGCGAATACAACTATCTGCGTATGGCAGAAAGGCATGACGACACGGCGGCACTTTTCTGCCTGTCGGAATATCTGCAGTGCGCAATGCGTGCCCTGCATCTGATACACGGCAGATTCGCACCGTATATGAAATGGCTCTCCGCTTCGTCCGCCGGCGTATCTCCGGAATTTTCAGATATCGTACAGACAGCCGTAAAAACAGGCGGTACACAGGCAGTAGAGAGCGTAAACAGCTTTATAAAAGAGGAACTGTATAAACATCACTTCATATCAGACCGTAATCAGCCGCTCAAATTCATATCCGATGAGCTGCTGTCCACAGCAATGAGGATGAACACAGCCGAAAAGATCATCGCGATAGAATGGGCTATGTTTGACAAGGTGCAGAACAAGGGTGGCAGAGCTTTCTGTCAGGACGACTACAGAACCTTCTCCATAATGAGGAAAAGCCAGTACTACACCTTTGATGAGGAGCTTCTCCGCTCGGTGCTTGCGGATTTCAGCGAAGCCGCCGCACAGGGGCGCAATGTGATAACCGAGAAATACGGATATATGATGCGCTACACCGTACCCGATGAATTTGCGGAGATAGAGGGCTCTCTGCCTGAGATAAGCGAAAAGAAGCAGGCTCTCATAGACGCCATCGCACCGATACAGGTCGGATGGATGGAGGATCTTGCAAATGCCTATCCTGAGCTTGCAGGCAATGCAAGAAGGATACACACCTATGAAGACACGCCATATGCCACGTCATACGAGACATATCTCCGCGGTGAGCTTGCGACCTATTCCGAGGACACTCTTGCACTGTACGGCGCTTTTATAGTCGGGATATACCGCGAGGGCGGCAATCTTGCAGAAAGTATAATCACAAATTCAGTACATATGTACGGCTTTGACAGTCTCGAAGAGGCTGAAAACGATCAGAAAATCAAAAAGGAAAGAGAACAGATTTGAACAGACGATACACATTAAGCCTTATAACCGCAGCCCTGATATTCTGCAGCTGCCAGCCCGCTGCCGACGTTTCGGAAACCGCAGCATCACTGCTATCCGAGACTGCTGCAGCAACATCTGAGGCAGCATCCGAGACCACATCAGCGGCTGTCACCACCATGACTGAAGAAGAGACCACTTCTCAGTCCACCACAGTATCAGAAACTGAAAGCTCGGAAGATACCACCTCCGAGGAAACAACAGCCGATACTGATGACACCGTAAACGAATCATCCGATGAGCCGTTCTACGGGGTATGGACGGGCGCATTCTCCGCACAGGACGAGGATATGTGGAATCTCATAGAAAAGCTGCGCAGCGACGGCTATGATCCTTTCATGGTATATACCCCCGACTGGGAGAATATGAATCCCGACCCGTATTACTGCATCACAACAGGCAGATTTGCTTCAAAGGAGGAAGCTGACGAGGCTCTGACCATACTGCAGGAAAAGGGCCATACCGATGCCTATGTGAAATACACAGGCAGCCGTATCTCCCACAGATATCTCTACTACTCCTACAGTATTGAAGATATGCAGGTCACTCCCGAAAAGGTCACGATGAAGCATGTTCAGGTCGATGACCTGTCGGGTGAAGAGCTTCTCTATATGGATCTTGTCATAGACAGCGACACTGTCTTTGCTGACGGCTGTGAGTATGGCACCTTCGGCAACTACGAGGACGGAATGACCGTGCTTGAATGGTTCAACTACAACAACGAGCTTGCGCAGAATGATCCCGACAAGTATATGCAGAACGGACCTGCACTCGCGGGACTGTTTGAGGTAAGCATAACAGACGGCCACATAGACAGCTTCTACGGAAGCTACTGGTGGGACTGATAAAAAAAAGGGCTGCACCGCAGCCCTTTTCATATCGGCGATATCATATCGCATAATACACATCCGCCGACATATCCCTTCCATATACCTCATATACCCGCCCGGCAAGCTTTATACCTGATTTTTCAGCATGATCGCGAAGTATACGGTGTGCCTTCCACACCTTTGAAAAGCCTCCCGTGAATCTGATATGAAGACATTTTTCCTCGTATACCTCAAGCACATCATCCCCGGTATGATCCGATACGGGCAGACAGGTCTTCATGGAAAAATCTTCTTCTATGTCAAGCCCGTCAAACATCACGAAATGATCTCCCGCGACCGGGATATTCTCCCGCGAAGCCTTTTCATACAGCTTTCCGACAGACATACCGAGATTTTCTC
>CACZPE010000064.1 GCA_902782875.1 uncultured Ruminococcus sp.
CGCCCGTCAGGTCGTCAAGTCTGAGGGGAAGGGAGAAATCATGCCCGCATACGGTTATACTGTTGTAGAGACTGCGTACATCAGTCTCGGCCTGAGCTTCTGTTACCGCTTCGGTGGTCGTCTTTGAAGTTTCTGTAGTCTCTGTGGTGGTCACGGTCGTTTCTGCCGTTGTTGTCATGACCGTAGTGTCTTTCTGCACGGGCTCGCCCTGAACGGGCAGCGCCGAGCAGGATGTGAGCAATACGGCAAGTACTGCGATTATCCTCTTTTTCATATCTTACCCCTTTTATTATCGGATATACAAGAGGACATCACCTTGCCTGATACGTGTGTATCAGCCTAACTGATCGTAACAGGGGCTCTTTGTCATTTCACCGGCATCATTATAGCCGCATGCGCAGTCCTCGAGCTCTATTATCATTGTAGGCCCTTTGTATATCTTGAATACTACGTTTCTGGGAGTGTTGTTTGTCCTTGTCAGATCCCTGTAGACAAGGCCCTCGTCTGCAAGCTTGTCGAGCTCGTCGAGGAGCATCTTTTCCTTTTCGTCAACAGATGCGGATTCATAGGCTTCGGAGGATGTGATCGCATTGATCCTGTCCATGACAATGTCCCATCCGTCCTTTTCCTTCTGTGTCAGAGGCTCTATGACATTTACAAATGTGGGCAGCTCACAGGTGTGGTTTACGCCCTGGGAGTCGGTATAGAGCCCGAAGTAGCACTGTGTCCATGAATCGGACACATCGGGATCCTTATCTATATTAAAATCGTATACCAGCTTTATCGTGTATACACCGTCGCCTGCAGTCTCGTCGCCGCTGGTCTGCACATCGCCGTCGTCATACATATATCCCACGTGGATATCGGTGCTTATGTCTATGAATTCGATCCTTTCGGGCATATCGTCGCTTACGGGTATGGTCGCATAGAATATGCCTTCGAGGGGGCCGCATCTGCCTTCGCCCTTGTCATCGGTGTATATATACTTGCGCTCCTCGGACATGACCACGTCCTTGACCGCATCTTTGTCAACGTATCTGGGAGAACCGTACTGGTATGTTACGACAGTGGTCTCAGACTCCGACTCTGTCTCTGCGGGAGCTGTCTCTTCTGCGGTCTCAGCCTCGGATACCGTGGTCTCTTCGGATACGGTGGTTTCTGCTGTGGTCACAGATGTGGTAACGGCTGAAGACTCTGCGGTCTTCTCAGAGAGTACGGATGAAGTTTCGCTTACGGTAGTCTCACTGATGGTTATTTCGGGCTGTTCTGTCTCTTCGGGAGACTGTGCATTTATATCGGACTGAGCAGCTGCAGCATTGGTGCAGCCTGCGAATATTGCAGCGGTGATAAGTACAGGTATAAGCTTTTTCATATCATTGATTCCTTTCGGTTTGTTTTATGTATATGATCATATCTGTAAAGTATACAACTCACGCAATGATTATTTTTCACTTTCCCGAAAATTTTCAATGATAAAAGTCTGTTATTTCATTTTTCTTATAAACATTATCAGAAACAGCGCAAACAGCAGCACGCCTGCGGCTGTCACGGCGATGCCTGCGGCAGTGGCTCTGCTTATCAGGTCCACGCCCACAAACACGATAAGTCCCGATACTGCCGTGATGAACAGCAGCACGAGAAATGCACAGGCTATGCGCGCCCCGGGGCGGGCTTCTTTGTCGGCGCTGGTACTGACACCCTTTTCTATGAGTATCTCGCCTAAGAATTTGAGAAGTTCCGTGATAAAATCTGTCAGCAGTTCCATATATCCTCCGGATCAAATGAACGCAGCTCGCAGTTGCCCATATAGAAGTCTGCGAACTGTTCTCTTGTCATGCCTCTTGCATATGCCTCGATTATGCGGCATATCCCGCCGTGAGCGACGATCAGCACGTCCTTGTCATATTTTTTCGGTATCTCCTGCAGCAGGGGATAGACCCTTCCCGCAAGGTCAAAGACCGATTCACCATGGGGCATACGCACACCGAATTCCAGCTTTGCCTCCATATACCCGGGAGCTGTGCGGTGTTTGCCCTCAAAGTCGTCGTAGTCCCATTCGCGGAGCCTTTCGTCGGTCACGGGAGTGAGTCCCAGCCTTGCGGCACAGGGGGCGGCTGTCTGCTGCGCACGCAGCAGGGGGGAAACGAGTATATGCCCTATACCCTCAGGCAGTCTTTCCGCAAGCTCCTCTGCCTGCCTTATGCCCTTATCGGTAAGCGGCAGGTCTGTCCTGCCGCAGATATTGTCAAGTCTGTTCCACGGGGTCTCACCGTGTCTTGTGAAGTATATCTTCATACCCGAAGTTATGCAGCCGAGGAGATCGCAGCGAATGCCTTTTCGGGGTCGCCGTTGGATATCGTTTCGGGATAGTCGATATAGATGTATATTATCTTCGTGCCTGCCTGTCTGATATAGTAATCGGTGCCTGAGCTTGCTTCAAATACGACCTTAAGATGCCTGAAGGTAAGGCCGTCTATCTGCACGTCCTTATTCTCGGTGACCTGGAAATCAAACAGCTTAGATGATTGCATGTCCTTTGCCATATAGTCCGCGTACTCAGCTGCGCTACAGCCCATCACGTTGTCCTCGCTGCAGACGAGTATCTGTGTGAAGCCCCTGTAAGCGGCGTATTCGCATTTGAAGGAATCCTGCGCACCTCTCTGAAGGCTGTTGACATAGTTGGTGCTGTAGCCCGACAGCTTCTCTACATCCGCGCCTGTATAGCAGGTGAAGCCCTCGGGAGTGGCTATTTTGAACATGGAATTCTTGTACACGCCGTCCTTTACCTTGCCGGGCGTATATGACGAGCAGCCCGTGAATACCATCATCACCGTAAGTGATGCCAGGAACAGTGCGAATAATTTTCTGATATGCATATCAATTCCTCCGTATA
>CACZPE010000065.1 GCA_902782875.1 uncultured Ruminococcus sp.
AGAACCATACTTGAGCATAGTACCCATTGCGGTGTCGCCGTTTATATTGGCATTTTCACGCTTGATATCGCTCTGCTTAGCAGGTTTGAAGGTCAAGTCCTCATATATCTTCATGAGCCTGGTATTCATTTCCCTCATTCTTGTCCTGTCCGAACGATAAAGGATATAAGCCTTGGCGGTCTTGGCGTGGCCTTCTTCAACAAGCACCTTTTCGACCAGGTCCTGCAGCTGTTCAACAGTAGGAGTGCTTGAAGGTCCGTATGTTTTTTCACACAGATCGCACACCTTTACGGCAAGGTCCATGGATACATCGTAATCAGAGCCGCCGACTGCCTGTGCAGCTTTATATATGGCCTTTGCTATCTTTTCAATGTTAAACGTATCCTTACGGCCGTCTCTCTTGATTATGTGTGTTATCATGTGCAAAAACTCCCCTATTACATCTACCGATAAGCCTGAAACACTATATTTAGTAGGTGACAGCATCGCCGACCACAATATATAGTGTTTGAGTGCTATGGTATAGTATATATTATTTGGGGTAACTTGTCAATACTTAACGGTGTCAAAAAGGGAACGAATTATTTGGTCAAATTACACATTGACAAGGCGAAAATACTGTCATAAATTACAAATGAGTTACAAAGTGAAATAAGACTAAAATTCACATCAAAAAATTAAACGGTTATAGCTTCCTTCAATTTACTGCAATATCATGCAGAAGTAGTCTCCTGATGATTTGCCAGATTTTTAAGCCATCGTTCCTTTTTCAGCCAGAAATGGAATACCACTATCTTGATGAAATCTACAGTTTTCACCCCAAGGTACATCATAACAGGGCCGACATCAGTGAAAATCGCAAGAATAAATACAAGAGGGATCATAACAAATATTGTCAGAGTAGCATCTGTATATGCTCCCATGGCAGTATCACCGCCTGCTCTTGCAACAGCCTGCTGTGCGTTCATATATACCCATATAGGCATAAGAAACGACATTAGTATGACCATACTCCGGCAGATAGATATCGCATTCTCGCTGAGCCTTCCGAATACAACGGGGATTATCAGAGTAGTCAGAAAGCCGAAAAGACACATGAATACCCCGAATACCGCTGATCCGCTGAGAAGCCAGTTCTTTTCACTACGTGCCTTCTCCAGTTTACCCTCACCAAGTGTCCTGCCGAGTATTACGCCGGTTGCAGAGTATATTCCTCCGAATGCGACAAAGAACAGATTTGCTATCGCAAAGCCCGAGGACATTCCCGACACCACATCTGCGCCGCCTCTGCCGTTATATAGTGCTGTGGTAACAGTCTCAGAAAGCACCCATACCATTTCGCAGAATAGTACAAGAAATCCTTTTTTGAGTATTTTTCCGAAAAGCTTTCCGTCAGCTTTGGGAAGCTCACTGAATCTGACGGCAAATCCAGGTTTTTTGCGCACATATATTATAAGAAAAAGAACAAGTTCAAGTGTTCTTGCAATTACGGTTGCCAGTGCTGCGCCTCTTACTTCGAGCCTCGGGAATATCCAGAAGCCGTATATGAAAAGAAAATTGAACAGAGTGTTTGTCAGCGTAGCTATCACTGTAACAAACAACGGCAGTTTAACTTCACCCATATCACGCAGAGAGCTTGCAATGCACATAGATACTGTCATCTGTATACCGACAAAATACATGATGCGGATATATTTTACCGCTTCATCAAGTATCAGTTCTGCCTGTGTATTGCCTATAAGCATAAGCGACAGCACCTGTCGCGGAAATGCTATACATACAACAGTATATGGTATGAACGCCATCAGACCCATGATAAGCTTGAACCTGAATGCCTGCTGCATCCCTTCTTTGTTTCCTGCCCCGAAAAACTGCGTTAAGAATATTCCTCCTGCCATACATATCGAATTTATGTATACCATAAACACAAACATTATCTGACCTGCAACATTTACTCCCGACATTGAGATATCGCCAAGACCTGATACCATAAAATTGTCTATCAGCGATACCATGCTTTGAATAAGCTGCTGCAGCATTATAGGTACAGCTATGGCAAGAGCCTTTTTATAGAACTGCACTGTACCGAAATATTTTTTTATACTCATGTCATTACCTCTGTGAATGCTGTCATGATGTTATGCCTGAAGCGGAATATAGCCGTCAGTGTTCATATTCCTTTATCGTCACCCTCATGACCTGTTGTTGTTTTGATAAGCGTTCCCTCTACAGTCACAAATCCTGTCTGCTCGTAGAGTCTGACAGCATTGGTATTCCATTCGGCCGCATGCAGAGTAACGGGAAAATCATTTTTCTCTCTGATTTTTCGCATGGCCCAGTACAGAAGCTGTCTGCCATACCCTTTCCCCTGCTCTCCGCGGCGTACAAAGAGATCATCTATTTCATTATCTGTGCATGACACAGAACCGACTATACCGTCCTTATCCATAAGCAGATAGGTATTGTCTGCTTTGTCAGAAAGATCATCGCTGCTCTTATACCAGTTGTATGGTTCTATATCAAGTGTTTTCCGCATATTATAGAAGCACTCGTTATAAATCCTTTTGTATTCATCTGACAGTTCTTTTCTGAAGGGTACACATTGTATACTGCTTACAGGTACTTCTTTCCTGTCATAAACCATTTTTACCGCGTAAGTATAGTCATAGTATCGTTTTATGACCTTATCGCTCCAGATATGTACTTCGATATATCTTTCCGGCCCGTATTTCCCGTCGGGATTCCAATCCTGCGGCAGTCCGTATTTTTTTATGATCTCAAGTATTTCTTCATAGGTATAGACTTTCTTTCTGTACTCTTTTCCGTCATTGACCAACGGACTGAAAGTAGGCATGGAATCGCCATATGTAAAGGATACAGTCCTTAAATCGAATTCTTCAGCAGGGATTTTTATAAATCCGCATCTCTCATACCATGTCCCCATCCACGGAGTATGTTCTACAGTCATATAAAATGGTGTATCTGTTTCAGTTATTCCGCCTTTGGCAGCAAATTCGCGGCGTATCAGTGATTCGCAGCGCCTTCTTTTCTGAATATATTGTTCATCTCTGAGAGCGCACATCGAATGCGGATGCTGTGATTTTACCGTTTCCAGTACACTGCAGGCTTCTTCATCAGATAAAGCAGTCAGACTTCTGAAAGGTCCTTTACTTCTGTCATAATAGTGGTAAAATTCCATATTTATCCCCTTTTGATCTTTCTACACTTCTTTTATGTATAATCATCGTAATTATTCAAAAAAGCTCATCTGTTCATACTGTTCAGGGAACTCATTCATATACTCAAATATACTGTCGGGATCATACATAATATCGTTCTTTCTGCAAATATCCTCAAAGATCTTCATTAATCCGTTTCTTTTCGGACTTGATAATATATAGCTGTCACCGTATGTGCGCATGTATTTTTCCTTAAGTCCGGCAAAATTTCTGTCAAGAGAGGAATAGAAGTATTCACGGCTTCCTTCTCTCAGAGTAAGCCCCATATCAAAGCAGATTACGCCCTTTACCCCTGTTCGTACGCATTCATCCAGTATAGATCTTATATTCTCTTCAGTATCATTTATAAACGGAAGTATGGGTGTTAGCCACACTACTGTAGGGATACCGCATTCATGCATTTTTTCAAGGATTTCTATGCGCCTTTTTGTATTGCAGACATTCGGTTCGATCATACTGCAAAGATCATCAGCATAGGTAGTAAGAGTAATCTGCACAACACATTTTGACTGTCTGTTTATGGCATCCAGCAGATCTATATCCTGTAGTATCCTGTCGGATTTTGTCTGTATTGCTATTCCGAAACCATATCTATAGATTATTTCCAGACATTTTCTTGTAAGCCTCAGGTTTTCTTCACAGTGCATATAAGGGTCTGACATCGAACCTGTGCCAATCATACACTTTTTGCGTTTTGCTCTGAGAGTGTTTTCCAGAAGCTGAACGGCATTTTCTTTTACCATGATGTCTTCAAACGGGTGATCGAAATTATAGCATTTGCTCCTGCTGTCACAGTATATACATCCGTGAGTACAGCCGCGATAGATATTCATGCCGTAATGACCGCTGTTATTATTCAGTATTCCCTTTACCTTTTTAAAATGCATTTATCCGTACCCCTTGGCGTTGTTTTGTCTGCAGCTACTTTTTTACTATATTCCATTCTCCGTCGTTTACGATATACTGAAACTCATTGTATCTGTCGCTTGTCATCACATCCAACAGATCGCGGAGATCTTCTACCATAGGGATTTTATCAAGCTCATTCTGGTTTATCCAGTACATCTTTCCTTCCTCTGATGAGATAAGTTCACCTGAAAAAGAAGATGCTTCAAAAAGAAAGACAAGATATCTGCCGTTACTGTAATCTCCATCCTTAAGAGGAAACTGTTTAATACCACATAGTGACGGATCATTTATGGTAAGTCCTGTTTCCTCCCTTATCTCGCGTATTACTGCATCGACTACTGATTCTCCCTGTTCAATATGTCCTCCCGGGAGAGTATACCCCTTCCAGTCGCTGCTTACTCTGTCCTGCAGAAGTATATTTTCGCCGTCATGAACCAGACATAATACTGTCAGCTCAGCAGTTTCTGTTCTTTTTGATTTTTTCTTTTCCCATTCTGCCCTTGTGATCATATAGTATCTTGATTTCTCATTGACTTCATCGGAATATTCTCCCATAAACCTGCATCCGTATGACAAAGCGGTCCTGGCGGAGGCTTCGTTGGTATATTTCATATAGGAATATATCTCATTATACGAAGTATTCTCAAAAGTCCAGTCTCTTACAGCACAGGCGGCTTCTTTGGCATATCCTCTGCGCTGCATATCGCCCCTTATATGATAGCCTATCTCAGGTCTGACGATACCATTGATCATCTGCATGGTAAGTCCGCAGTCCCCGATCATCTCACCTGAATCCTTCAGACATACCGCCCACAGACCAAATCCGAACATCCTGTAGCGTTCAATGTTTCTGTTTATCCAGTCCTTTACACGTTTTTCATCAAATTCATACGGGTAATATTTCATTATATCATTATCGCCAAGCACTTTATACAGTGCATCGTAATCGTCATACGTCATTTCACGTAAAAACAGCCTTTCCGTTTCGATCATCATCCTTATCCTCCCTACAATATGATACGGTAGCTGATGCCGTTTTCTTCACACCATCCGGTCACAGCATCCAGATAATACTTTTCTTCAAATTCATGCCAATGTGATGAATTTATCCCGTCATCATCAAAAAATGTCAGAAAATGCGAGGAAAATCTATCGTCATCAATCCCTCTGAAATGCTCGATAAGTTGTCTGTCATTCTGTGAGTTGATAAATGCCCGCATCGCTGTGATCTCAGGTATATGAATAAATCTCACGCTATAGATATCAGGTTTTGTTCTGTTTATTCTATAGCTGTCATAATCAAAATAGTATTCTTCAGTTCCATATTCCGCCAGATGTAGAATATCTCTGTCAATGATAAACTGCATATCATCACCCCAGTATTCCCGGAAAGTTTTCTTTGAGAAAATACCTGTATTCGGGATGTTCCGTCGCGTTTGAGTATTCTTCCGTTATTGTCCGACAGAGCCAATCCTTTGTTTTCTCAGATATTTCATCATATCTTAGTATCTTTATCAGTCCGTCACCCTCAGCCTGAAGAATTGCTTCATACGCATCAGGAATGTATTCTTCATCTGTAACTTCCACAGGCTTACAGCTTACTGCAGTATACGGTATACTTATCGTGTACTCACTGTCTGCAATATCCTTTACGCTGTAAATATATCCGGATACTCCTTTATACGTCTTTACAAGGGCATCGGGATAGTATTCATATATCACCTGCAGCCCGTCTGAAAACCCATAAGGTCCCCATTTTGCCCATGGGCCTCTATGTGTAAAGCAATGTTCTTTACAATATTTTTCAACAGCATTGCTTAGGTATACAAGTACATTTTCACGTTTTTCCGAGAAATAAACCAGCGGCACACCATGTTCTGATATTGCTGGTATTAGCTTTCTAATGCCTTTTACGCAGGATGCATGATAGTAAATCATATTTTCCTTTCCGTTGTTTATTGCGTTATTGTTCCCGATGCAAAGAGATTGTCTTTCCCTAATCCGCAGACAAACCTGTTTGAATCAAATTTATAGCAAAGATCGAGAAAATCCGCTTTCTGTACAGGATCGGTGAATATTTTTACCAGTATTTCACGAGGAATAGTCCTGCCTAATGCACCCGGGCCTGACAGCTCTATATTCTCTACTCCGTATTTTTCAAGTATTGCCTGCAGTTCATCAGGCATAAAGGTATAAGTGATGCACCATGGAGTGCCGCCCTGTTCATATTCCGTGATCTCTTTTTCTCCGCCCATAAGTCCGTTGTTCATCAGCTTTTCGGTACTATTACGGTCAAATCTGAAGCTTTCTATCATTTTATCACGGTTTGAGACACACCATTTAACAAAATCGTCATCCGCGCTCTCATCGAGTATGAACTGATTTTTCTGTATGGGATTTACAAGATAAGGCAGCGTCCCCAGACGGCTTGATACACTTATCATAATACGCTTTTTAGCTATTCTCACAAGTTCAGCAATTACCTTTTCCTGATAAGGATATGTATAAGATACAGGCGCATCAAACGATATAACCATATCAAAGCTGTTGTCATCATACTGAGTCAGATCTTCAAGTGAGCCTCTGACAAATGTGATCCTGTCGATAACCCCTTCTTTTTCTGCTATTTCCATAGCCTTGTCTATCATAGGCTGTGAAATGTCAAAATGAGTAACATGACAGCCGTGCTTTGCAAGGAGTATCGAAAAGCGTCCGCTCCCTGCTCCGCCGTCAAATACGGTGCGGATCCCGTCAAGGCTTTCAAGCAGTTTTCTCTGAATATGATCCTTCTGAATGATATCATCTATATATGTCTCTTCTCTGTTGCTCTCAAGCTCTCCTTTATCGGGAAGATTCCAGAATCTTTCCGATATTTTTCTGCTGTAATCCATATATGTCCTTTCCAAAATGCTATTTATTCATATCATCTACGATCTGAGCAGGCTTAACGGTCATTTCTATCCATGACGGAACAAATCCGCTTTTCAGAGCATTTCTGACAGATCGTATATTTGACCACGCTGCGCAATAGAACGGTAATTTACCGCACTTTATAATCTCTGTTGCAAGAGTGCTTGTAAGCGCTGAAGCTATACCGTTTCGTCTGTACTGCGGAAGCACATCTATGCCTATCTGCCACATATCTTCGCAGTCAGCAGAGCAGGCAGCAAAGCCTATCAGTTTTCCGTTGTCATATGCACCTACTCCGAGTACATCAAGTTCCTTGCGCTTTTCACACAAGGCATTGCTCCATTCCGGCAGATACAGTCCTGTAAAATCCTTTTGGGTGAGTATTCGCATCTCGTAGCTGCATGGAAGGTTTGTGAGTCTGTCCATATCAGGAAGGAAATATTCCGCCATAAAGCATATTTTATGCCCTTTCTGTACAAGACGTTCATTCAGCCAATGCATATTTGGCGTTTCAAAGCAGTGATAATAAGTAAATTTTGTTATATACTCTGAAACTATATCTCTGACTTCATCAGTAGTACAGCATACTATATTGTTTCCGTAACTCACCATATTGCAGGTAATAGGCAGACTAAGATATTTACGCGCATTTTTACCCATACTATATGGTTTGATCACATTTTCATCCAGTGTAAAATCCGATGCCAAACAGCCCATATCTTCCGCTGACTGTTTCATAGCAACTGAGAGTATATCTTTCTTGTTCATATTATTTCTCCATAATCATTTCTGTTCAGTGTTGTATCAGTTTATTCAGTTCGGGCAGGAACTGCGCTTCTCTTGGTCTGAGCAGTTCATCACCCATATCAATCATTTCATTAAGATTTTGCCATATAAAATCACAGGTCTCCCCCTGCTGAAGCCTTATATCTGTTTTGTCACAGTCTGTTATACACAGATGCTCAACAAATATGCTGTGTGTATCTTCGCTTACAATCCTGCCAATCTCATAGAGTTTTTCAGAACTTATCCCTGTTTCCTCATACAGTTCCCTGACAGCGCATTGCATCGGGGATTCACCTTTCAGAGCGGAGCCGCCTGCAGTTGCTTCCCACATTCCACCGTTAGTTTTTTCGGGATGGCGCTTCATCAGCAGAAAAGAACCGTCTGTATGCTTTACGAGTATATCGCAGACAAGATGGTACACACCATGTGGGATCTCGTTTTCTTTTCCTCTTATAAGTGTAAGCCCATCAATTATTTCAAGATCTGAATTATATGCATCCCATACTTCCATATTACGCTTCTTTACAGGTCAAGATACCAGACAAACTGTATATCATCTCTTACTTCAGGATCGCTGTAATATGCATACATATCGATCTTGGAAAGTACTGCACCCTGTTTTCTGTAGAATCTGCAGGCGGTCACGTTATTGTTCTGACATTCTATTATCATCTGTCTGTATCCGTCGTTTTTAGCTCCGCATACGGCGGCATCCATTAGTTTCTGCCCTATTCCTTTGTGCTTATACTCATCCGCAACACGAATATCCCATAAAACACAGGCATCTTCCCTGCCGCACAGCATATTCAGTCCTTCTGTAGTGCCTGCCACGGTGGCAGCACCAACAGGCTTTTCATCATCAAAAGCCATATAGAATCTCCAGCTGGTGATATCGAACTGTTTTTCGAAATCTGCTGCCCGTTCATATGTGCTGAGATCCTTTATCATATGAGTTACAGCTTTTTCTTCAAGTATTATTCCGCCAAAACCGCCTTCAATTCTTTTTGGTATAAGTATTGAATTGATCTCCACATTCTGAGGGATTGTGTCATATATTTCAAAATATGTTTTGTCTATTTCTTTTATTGTGATCATGATCGTCTCCTGAGTGTATTACGTTTTATTTCTATTCAAATGCCTTTATCACAGTTTCTGCATTGACTGATATATCTGCAGTGCCGTTTATATATATCACCGATATGTCTGTGCTTTCAAGCCAGTCGAGTGTATACCTATCGTTTCTTGAGCTGACCATATCAAAGAATCTTTGCTCTCTTTC
>CACZPE010000066.1 GCA_902782875.1 uncultured Ruminococcus sp.
CATGTATTGATAAAGCGGGAAACATCCTGCCCACCCGATAAGGCAAAGTTTAGCCCCTGAGCGTTTTCGCTCAGGGGCTTTTGTTGTCTACAGCACTATTTCTCCGGATATTATCCTGCTCAAAAAATCATCGAGATCATCTGCTGCTATGACACAGTCTTCATATTCGGGCTCGCAGCCGTACACGATATGTCCGTTTTCGGTATCTATGGCATAGTAGGAATATTCCCCGTCAACAGATCTGAATATAGGCAGATGTGTATCCCAGTACGCGGTGATATCGGGATCTCCGCCGCACCACTCAAGGCTCTGCAGTTCAAATTCGTTCCAGCGAAAGCCTTCGTTGATATCATTTCCATATTCCCACGGTGTCAGGAACCACTTTGTATAGTCCTTATTCTGGCATACTCTCATTCGGGCAATAAACTCATACCACTTTTCCGGTACGGCGTACCGCTCCCTGATGTGAGCAGGCAATTCTGCCTTATCTTCGGCCTCGACTATATCCCAGTCATTGTCTTGTGCCCATCTGATAAACCGTTCTCTCATGATCCCTCCATAGTCTCGCTGTGAATATCGCAAGCGACAAGCTAACCGTATCAGCCTATCTTATCCTCCATCATTATCACGGAAAGGTCGTCATAGGACACAACAGAGACAAAGCTGCCGGTGTGCACCTCTGCGCCGTTCTCGTCCACTTTCCCGATACTGCTGAAAGCATAGGTCTGCCCGCCGAAATATGTTCCTTTGTTGACATACACGGTGCATTTCCCGCATACTATCTCATTGCATGGGGAATATTCACTCTCACCCTTGACAAGTATGCCCAATGACTTGTTCCTGTTGAAATATCCATATCTGCCCCTCTTGACAAAGCAGACCATATTCCTGTACATCCCGACTATCTGCACATTCCTGATAACGCTGTATCTGAAACTGTTCATGGATACATCGCAGACCTTGCCGAGATACCTTTCGATATCAAAGCTGTCTGTGTCATTCTCCCTCTCTTCTGCCTTCTCCTCTGCTGCGGGAGCCATTGGCAGGTCATATTCGTCCCTGACGAGCTGATCGAGGGTGATGTCGTAAAAGTCAGCTATGCGCAGGAGCATCTGCACATCGGGCACGGATGCGCCGTTTTCCCATTTAGAGAGCGCCTGACGGCTGATGCCCAGCTCCCACGCAAATTCCTCCTGAGTAAGTCCGTTCATCTTTCTGATTATGGTGATCTTTTCTTTAAGCAGCATAACGCTACCTCCTTTATGTTTTATGTAAAGATCATACCACAGCACACGGATATCCGCAAGAAACGGTGCTTTACATACTGCTGCTCTTAGTTGCATACCGCCCGTGTAAACGGAAGTTCACAGGATGTCAGCCTGTGTTTGCATGGCTGATACAGCGCATCACGTCTTGTTTTTGTTATCCATGATAAGTACTATCACAAATTCCACGAGGAGCGGGATGCATCCGTAATCGAGCAGGAACGGCAGGAATATCAGAAACGGGTGTTCCTTGCCGAACAATGCGAGCATCAGTATCGCTCCCGACAATCCTCCGAGGAGCGGTGCAGGTGATGCTGCCTTCTCCTTTTTCACCCTGCCTATATATACGATGCGCCAGTTTATGAACGTGAAAAACACGAACAGGAAGCCGGTAACTATCACGCCTACTATCTTGTCTGCGAGCATATATACCTCCTTGCAACGGATCGTTATGTTCATTATCTATAGGATACACCATTACAGCCAAAATGTCAACTGTTCAGCGCACAAAAAGCGGATATCAGGGGCGGATATTCTCCCGGAACGGGACGGCAGGAACGACCACCGACCTCAACGACAACCCGATACGATACATCCCGCTGTCACAGACATCATACGGCGAGCCCGACGGGCTCTTCGGCATAAACTGCGGACATCAGCAGTACCCGTTCATCCCGGGCGTGAGCATGCGGACATACTACCCGTACCCTGAGGAGCAGAACGCCGAACGTTATCAGCAGACTCAACAGCAGAGGGCGATGGAGCGCAAGATCAGAGCCGACAAGCGCAAGTGCATGATGATGCAGGAGACGGGCGATGATGAGGGCTTGAAAAAGGCGGCGGGCAAGCTCCGTGCGGACAAGGACAGATACAGGGACTTCTGCAAGGAGACAGGCCTCGGTGCTCATATGGAGAACACGCAGGTGTATGGATATGACCGGAGCAAGTCCATGAAGACGGTATGGGCTAACCGTACAAAAGGCAGCGGAACGGTCGGAAATGCTGCCGATAGTACGGGTGTGATGAATATGGTCACACCGAACACCGTACAGCAAAATATCGGCGGGATAAAGAGCAATCCTGTATTGACAGGCGG
>CACZPE010000067.1 GCA_902782875.1 uncultured Ruminococcus sp.
GGTATAACGATAACATAACTGTCATCAAAAATTATCCTGCTGATCGCATATTCCTCCCCTGTGAGAATATTTACTCTGCAGTGTTCGTGCAGTGTTTTACTAACGTCATTATACACCTTTGATATCCCGAATGCAAGAGGCCGTTTCCGAAAAAATCTTGCAGGCATACAAACAGCACCGGGCCACGCACTAAATGGCCCCGATAAATAAATCGCCGAAGCCGCTGCCGGTCGTACCGGCACTTGACATTCATCGCTTTTAGTACTATAATGATTATAGTTGACATTTATCATAAGCTTTCCATTGACTACATTCAGAGGAACGAACTATGAAGAAAAAGATCGCAGTTTTTTCAACAGGCTGGAGCGGTGAGATATTCTGTCAGTTCCTTCAGGGTATGACCGAGGCACTGAGCGCAGAAGAAGCCGACATCATGCTGTTTCTTTCTTACGCCACCTATGTGGATACCCTCGCTGTAAAAAAGGGCGAGATGAATATATTCAACCTTCCCGATATGAATGATTTTGACGGGGCGGTGCTGTTCGGAAGCGGTCTGGACTTTAAGGAAACCGTAGACAGTATCATAGCGCGCTGCGAGGAAGCAGATGTGCCTGTCATCATACAGGGCACACGCAGGGACGGCGTGAGCTATGTGGGCTCGGATAACTATCAGGCCGTCAAGGATATGTGCAGGCATCTCAGAGAGCATCACGGCGCAAAGACCATCACCTACTTCGCAGGATCAAGGGACTCCCATGATTCCGAGCTGAGGCTCAATGCCATACGAGATTATATGAAGGAAAACAACTGCGAAGACGATCTTATCGAGGTGTACTATACCAACTGGGAGAACGCCGCTGCCACAAGGCGCGTAAATGAGATATGCGCATCCGGCGGGCCGCTGCCCGATGCATTTATATGTGCAAACGACGGCCTTGCGATGGAGGCCTGTATCACCCTGAACAATAACGGTTATGATGTTCCGGGGGATGTACTCATATGCGGTTTTGACTATCTGAATGTAAGCAAGATATTTGACCCGTCCATTGCATCGGTGGATCAGTGCTTTGTCGAGATGGGTGCTGCAGCAGTAAGACTCTGGAAAGAGCTTCTGGCAGGAGCCGAGCGCGGTACAAACGAGATCATATCCTGCCGGTTTGTGCCCGGAGAAAGCTGCAACTGTTACGAGTTCAGAAACAGCGACCAGCTGAGACGTCGTGTCGGGAGGGAAAATTTCTCCACCCGCGCCATGACCACGTATTTTAACCGCAAGCTCGATATCATAGACTATAAGATACTGTCCTGCCTTACATACCGCGAGCTAAAGACAGAGCTTGCCGCCCTGCTCGAAGAGAATCACGACTTTGAAAGCGATTCATTCCATATGATAATGGAGCCGAATTTCGGACTCTCGATATATGATCCCGGCGTAAAGCTCAATACCCAGAGATACAGCAGGAATATGGAGGTGCTGTATTCCTCGGAGGACGGCGTCAGATACAGGGAAGAAACTTTCGCATCCCGTGATCTTATACCCGGATATGATCCTGACGGCAAAAACCATATGTATATATTCCTCCCTCTGCATGAAGCGGATATGGCATACGGCTATCTTATCTTCAGGGACTGTCCCGATAAGATAGAGTCGCGCTTTCTTCATATATATCAGAACCGTATGGGGCTGGTGCTCGATAAGTTCCGTCACGCCCTCACACTTGATCTGATAAACAAAAGACTAATAGATCTCATGAGACGTGATCCTCTCACCAACGTCAACAACCGCATGGCCTTCGAGGATAAGGAGCAGTCTCTGCAGGCACTTATTAATTCCGACCCCTACGCTGAATTTGCCATAGCCATGTTTGATGTGAACAGCCTGAAGCTGATAAACGACTGGAAGGGCCACGAGGCAGGAGATACGTATCTGTTAAGAGCCTGCCACCTCATCTGCAATGTTTTCAAGCACAGCCCCGTGTACAGGATCGGAGGAGATGAGTTCGTAACCGTCCTTATCGGGGAGGATTACGAGAACCGCGAAATACTCTGTCATATGTTTGACAGTATGCTCAGCCCGTATTCCGACACCCTGCCGCTGCCTGAGGAATATGTATCCGTAGCCTTCGGGCTTGCGGAATTCCATCAGCAGACAGACAATTCCGTCGCAGATGTGGTCAAGCGCGCCGATGAAGCAATGTACAGGGACAAGGCAGCAAAAAAGCGGAATGAATAGATCTTCAAGCTCTCTCACCATCGGTGAGGGAGTTTTTCTGTAACGGGTTATATACGCATTGTGCATTGTGACCACTGTACTCCGATCAGAAAAGCACTTATTTATAGGATATATTTCGTAAAGCTCTTGAAATCTGCAGAAAAATACGCTATAATATATCATGTAGTTTGCTTATGCTAACTACAATATGAACGGAGTGATCATATGAAAGAACTGGATAAACAGAAATTCTACAGGCAGCTTCATTCCATACTGATCGATGAATTCGGCCATACCGGGGAAAGGATATGGCAGCAGGCTGCGGATGATTTCGATAGAATAATGAAGGATGAGCACTATAAAAATCATAAGGGCGCTTTTGCGATACCCGCAGTGGTATTATACCGCGCACTGCGTTCATTCGGCAAGGATGCAGACGGCATAATGCAGAAATACGGCGACCTGAAGGGTATGCAGCGCGCGAAGGCTCTGCGCACAATGACATATATACCGTTCTTTGAGGATATAGCGTGGCTCAATCTTGCAAAGATTCTTGACTATTCAAGCAGCGAAAACAAGGGGTATAAGCGCAAAATAGTGAGTACTCCGCCTGTGATGTACGGTGTGGATATTCTTTCCTGCCCTATGCACGAGATATGCAGGGAGCTGGGGGAAGAAGACGCCGTGCTCTGCATATGTCATATGGACAAGAATATGTCAAAGGGCTACCGCAAGCTGGATTTTCAGCGCAGGACCGCTATCCCCGAGGGTGCGGAATACTGCGAATACAGAGTGAGAAAAAAATGATCAGGAGGGGTTTATGGTTATCACGTTATTATTGTCGGTCATGATGATGGCAGGACTGTTTCTGCTGTTAGTGGGCGGTGTGGGGTTTATACAGAACAAGAAGTTCTTTGACTCTGCCCCGCAGCAGGTCAGGGATGTTGTGCCCGAATCAAAGCCCGAGCGGTTCAAAGGTCAGCATGCAGTCGGCTGGGTGATGATAGTCACTGCCTTTGCGCTCATGGGCGGGGCGATGGTGTTGGGCGCATGGGACGGCATCAGAAACGATTATACTTTCCTGCAGTTTGCAGGCAGGTTTATGACTATGCTGCTTTTGCTGAAAGCATTTGATGTTATATTCTTTGACTGGGTGCTTCTGTGCAATGCTGGATTTGGTTTATTCCCCCGTTTCTATCCCGAGACAAAGCCTGTACTTGGGCATTATCTGTTCGGATATAACAGGAAAACACATATCGCCCATGTTATAGGCTTTTTCCCGAGCGTTGCACTGCTTTCATGGATATGTACCCTGCTGTGATGAAAGGATAGTATATGGACCAGCAGAAACAGATAGAAAAATGGCTCGTAAAGACGATCGGCAGCGAAAAGGGCCGCCGTGTATTCTCCGCACAGAAACGCATATTTGAAGAATGCACATCAAAGCTGTCGGGCAAAACCGCAAATCAGATGAAAACTCTCACAGGCACGATATTGCCCCGTATAGCACTGTACAAGGCTTTTCAGGATGATGCCGAGCTTTGCGGGGACGCGTTTGAGCTTACACGCAAATATATGATCGGTGTCGTCGGCCGTCAGAAGCATACAAGCACAGCATTTCTTGAGAAATTCCCGGGGTTTTACAATATTTACAGCAGGACTTTCCTGAAGATCATGAGGACGACTGACCTGCAGATAAGCACGCAGAAAGAGGGCAGGGACTATTACGACATCACCATCACAAACTGCCTCTGGCACAATGCCTGTGTTGAATTTGACTGCCCCGAGCTGTGCAGGGCTTTCTGCGAGGTGGACGACATCACCTACGGCGGCCTGAAAAAGCTGGGCTTCACCCGCACACAGACACTGGGCACGGGCGGCACCTGCTGTGATTTTCATTTTTTCAGAAAATAAAGTTACATGACATAAGTGAATGCATACATAAAACCGCCGTTTTTTATCGGCGGTTTTTATACTCTTTATGCGGATCACCCACGGTCACTTTTTGATGGAGGGTATCTTGACAAACTCTGTGTTCGTCAGCTTTTCCTTTGCGAGTATCTTCTTCAGCTTTTCCGTGATTATGGGCTGATTATCCTTGTTTTCAAACACAAAGATATCGCTGCCGTCCCATTTTGATTCATCAAAAGCGAAGCCCTCAAAATCCATTCCGATATATCCAAGACTACCGCACACAGGACAGTGCGGGCACTCCTCGCCGTGAATATCAAGCGCAGGGCCGCAGGTGCTTTTTACTTTCAGAAAATAGTATTCAATATCTGA
>CACZPE010000068.1 GCA_902782875.1 uncultured Ruminococcus sp.
GCAGGCGTGCTCTCACAGCTGCTGCCCGATGCAAGGATAGCCACCGCCCACGGCCAGATGCCCGAGGAAAAGCTGTCTGAGATATGGACGGGACTTGTGGAGCATGAGACGGATATACTGGTGTGCACAACGATAATCGAAACAGGTGTCGATGTGCCCAATGTAAATACCCTCATAATAGAGGATGCCGACCGCTTCGGCCTTTCACAGCTCTATCAGCTCAGGGGGCGCGTGGGTCGTTCCAACAGGCGTGCCTTTGCGTATTTCACGTTCAGGCGCGGCAAGGTGCTGACTGAGATCGCATCTAAGCGCCTTGAAGCCATACGTGAATTTACTCAGTTCGGCAGCGGATTCCGCATCGCCATGCGTGACCTTGAGATAAGGGGAGCGGGCTCGCTCCTCGGCGGCAGTCAGCACGGCCATATGGAGGCTGTGGGATATGATATGTATATACAGATGCTAAATCAGGTCATAGCCGAGGAAACAGGCAAGGAAGCACCGCCGAGCCCCGAGGACTGCCTGATAGACCTGCAGATAGAGGCTCATATCCCCGACGGGTATATAACCTCACTGCCCGGCAGGCTTGAAGCTTACAGGCGCATAGCGGCGATCTCCACAAAGGAGGAGAGCTCCGACCTTATCGACGAGCTGATAGACCGCTACGGAGACCCGCCCAAGGCGATAATCGGCCTTATAAACGTCGCACTCACAAGAAATATGGCCAGCCGCAGCGGAATAAAGGAGATCACCCAGAGGGGCGACAGCATATTCATATATATAAAGACCGCAGAGCTTGAAAGGATACAGAAGCTCGTTGCGGAGTACAAGAATCGTGTGACCATCTCCGCTGCAGGCGACAAGCCGTATATATCCGTAAGGCTCACAAAGAAGGACAAGCCCGCGGAGGTAATGCAGCGCTCTGTGGAGATACTTGCGGGCGAAGCGGGTAAAAAGGAGTGATGATATGCCGTATCAGAACGAATATGCACTGATTATTGCACTCGTAGGATCGTTTTTCTTCATTATGAACTGGGCGATAGTCATCCACAACAAGCGGGGAAAGAAATGGTCGTCCCCCGTACCGCCCCTGGGCGGACTGCTCATCTTCATAGCGGGGCTCATGTCAACAGTAAAGCCGCTGGCGCTGATAGGTCTTGCCGATCCCGCGTTATGGATGATACTGTCATTACTGCTGCCGCATAATAAAGAGTACAAGGACAAATAAGGCACAGGCGGGGCTTGCGGCGGTTATCATATATTTTCGCCGTTGTTCTTGCATTTTATGTAATAGTATGATATACTTTTATACACGACAGCGGCATATCAGACCGTTATCGTGTGTAACGACACCGAAAGGAGATAGCTATGGTAGTTACCAAGGACACTATAATCAACGATATACTTCTCGAGGATCTTGATGTTGCCCCCTATTTCATGGATATCGGCATGCACTGCATAGGCTGCTATGCCTCCATGGGCGAAACAGTCGAGGAAGCGTGCATGGTGCACGGCATCGATCCCGATGAGCTCGTGAACGCACTCAACGATTATTTTGCATCAAAAGAGACCGCCAAGGCAGAGGAGCAGAAGTGATACGCTTTCCTGTACTTGACGGACGGCTCGCCGTCTGCGCCGATATGGTGACAGGCGGCTTTGTCTGTGATATAGGCACTGACCACGCATATCTTCCCTCGTATCTTGTCCGCACAGGCAGATGCGAAAGGGCCATTGCCGCGGATATAAACACCGCCCCTCTTGAAGCGGCAAGACATACTCTTGCTTCCGAGGGCACATCCGATAAGGTGCAGACCGTGCTTTCGGACGGCCTGAAGGAGGTATGCCTCGAAGGCGTTACCGATATAGTTTTCGCGGGTATGGGCGGAGAGCTTATCGCAAGGCTTATAACGGAGGACGAGCGCACAAAGACGGATGTCGCGCTTATCACCCAGCCCATGACAAAGGCGGAGATACTGCGCCGTACGCTTATGCAGGCGGGGTATTCCCTTGAAGCAGAAAAAGCCGTGCAGACCTCGGGCAGGCTTTATACAGTCATGCGGTGGAGATACACGGGAGATAACCGTATATGTGACGATGTATGCGCATATACAGGTCTGCTTGACGGTACAGTACCCGCTGACAGGGAATATATGCTCCTGCAGGCAAAGCGCCTTGAAAGCGCCGCCGCGGGAATGAGGGCCGCCTCGCCGGATAAGGCGGATGAGCTGTTCACGACTGCCGCCATGATACGAAAGAAGGCAGGATATGACGATACACCACACAGCGGTCTATGTGAATGACCTTCAGGCTGCAAGGGATGTTTTCATAAAATATTTCGGGGCCGTTTCAAACGACGGCTACCGCAATGTGAATACGGGCTTCTGCTCGTATTTTCTGACATTTGATGACAGTTCAAGGCTCGAGATAATGACACGCCCTGATATGGACGATGCCGCAAAAACTCCATACAGGACAGGCTATGCCCATATCGCATTCGGCACGGGCAGCAGAGAGGCTGTTGATTCTCTCACTGCGCGTCTCAGGGATGACGGGTACGAGGTAATGAGCGGCCCGAGGACAACGGGCGACGGTTACTACGAGAGCTGCATCAGAGCCGTTGAGGATATGATCATCGAGATAACAGTATGATGGGGGAGTGTTTATGACCGTCTATGATATATACAGGATAATAAACCGTGATGTGCCGTTTATGTCTGCAGAGGAATGGGATAACTGCGGCCTGCTCGTCGGGGATATAAATGCCCCTGCGGATATCATACTCACCGCACTGGATATCACCGTGCCTGTTATTGAAGAAGCGCACGCCATCGGTGCTACGCTGATAGTCAGCCACCACCCTGTGATATTCTCTCCGCTTAAAAGTGTGAGAGCAGATACTCCCGTGGGGCTGATGTTAAAATACGGCATATCTGCGATATGCACACATACTCCCTTTGATATGGCGCCCTGCGGTATGAACAAGGGGCTGTACGACCTTCTTAGGACTCCTCTCGGTCTGTCACCGATAGAAGAGTCCCAGCCGCTGGAATATCACGGAAATAATATGTCCATAGGCATGATATACGATCTTGATGAGCCGCTGTCCGCAGAGGAATGCGCAAAGAGGCTCAAAGACGCTCTCGGCTGCACTGTAGTAAGGTATACCGACGGGGAAAAGCCCATAACCTCCGTTATTATAGTCTCGGGCTCGGGGAACAGCTTCATACCGCATGCAGCAGCAGACGGCACTGCACTTATATCCGGCGATTTCAAGCACAGCAGCTTTATAGACGCGGTAAATGCGGGGCTTAGCATATTCGACTGCGGCCATTTCCACACCGAGAGGATATTCTGCTCCCTTATGGGCGATCTGCTCAAGGACTGCGGCGCAAGAGTCATCGCCGCAAAGAGCTGCACCGACCCAGTCAGATATGTATGATTGATAAGGTATAGGGTATAGTATACTAAACCCTAACCCCTATACCCTGAACCCTGTTCTATATAAAAATTCGTTGTCACTATGCATACAGTTATGCATAGTGACAGTTTTTTATTTTTCACTTGACAAAGAGGAGTGTTATTGTTATAATTGTATTTGTCACAAGTACAGATGTATATGCACTATGGACTGTCACTACATTAAAAGCCTGAAAGATATGATACATAAACAAGGACAGTGTTGTCTATGAACAGTTTATCCGAACATAAAAAGGGTATGTATGCAGTGGTCAGCTGCGATGTGCTTCCCGAGGTCTTCATCAAGGTCATCGAAGCAAAGCGCCTGCTTGCCTGCGGCGAGGAAAAGAGCTATGCCTCCGCCTGCAAGCGCATAGGGCTTTCAAGAAGCGCATTCTATAAATACAAGGACAGCGTATTCACTTATGAGGAGAAGCTCAAGGGCCGTATAATATCGCTTTATGCGGCGCTTAAGGATGAGCCCGGCGTCCTCTCGGCGATGCTCGTGTGTCTGCATGAGTGCGGTGCCAATATACTCACCCTCAATCAGAGCATACCCGTTGACGGGGCGGCAGCAATAACCGTTACGGTAAGGCTGTCACAGGGCTGCGGCAGAAAGGAACTGACCGACAGGCTCGCCGCCGTCACAGGTGTTGTGGGAGTAAGGCTCCTTTCCGAGGAATAGGAGGTTGCTATGATAAGGGAAGCTACACACGCGGATATACCGCGCTGCGTTGAGATTATAAGGCAGAGCTTCAGGACCGTTGCGGATGATCTCGGCTTTACCGAGGAAAATGCCCCGCGGTTCACCGCCTTTGCAACTACCGAGGAACGTCTTTTGTACCAGATGGATACCGAGAAAAGGCCGATGTTTGTATATGACGATAACGGCGTTCTCTGCGGATATTATTCTCTTTCAGTCACTGATAAGTCATGCGAGCTGAACAATCTTGCGGTACTGCCGTCTTACAGACACCGCGGTATAGGAAGACAGCTCCTCGAACACGCTGAAAAGACTGCAGAGGATCTCGGCTGTGATACCATGAACCTCGGAATAGTCGAGGAAAACACCGTTCTGCGCAGATGGTACGAACAAAACGGTGCAGTGCATACAGGTACGGAGAAATACGATTTCTTTCCGTTCACCTGCGGATATATGACGATAAAACTACAGAAAAGATAGAAGGGAGTGTTTCCCGCTTCTGCGGGAAGATCATCATGAAATTTGCGATACTGGGGCACGGCGTAGTCGGCTCGGGAACGGCAGAGCTGTTCCTCATGAACAAGGAACTGATAAATGAGCGTCAGGGCATTGACCTTGAGCTCGGCTATATACTGGATATAAGGGATTTCCCCGGACTTTCCTATTCCGACAAGTTCACCAAGGATATAAACGATATACTCAACGATGATGAGGTTACTGTCGTAGCAGAGGTAATGGGCGGTGTCAACCCCGCATTCGATTTTGTACTCGCATGCCTTAAGAAGGGCAAGAGCGTGTGCACATCCAACAAGGAGCTGGTCGCAAAGAAGGGCGCAGAGCTTCTCAGGGCCGCAAAGGAGCACAACTGCAACTTCATGTTCGAGGCATCCACAGGCGGAGCTATACCTGTTCTTCGTCCCATGCACACCTGCCTTGCCGCTAATGAGATCACCGCAGTTGCAGGTATACTCAACGGCACGACGAACTTCATACTCACCAAGATGATAGAAGAGA
>CACZPE010000069.1 GCA_902782875.1 uncultured Ruminococcus sp.
CATTTCCGAGGGTGTAGCACCCTATATCGCCGCAGAAAACAGCTTTCCTGCCATGCATGGCCCTTTTGACCGCATAGAAGGATGCCCTGTGCGGACAGCCTGCACACAGCACGGGAGGACGTGCAGGAAGCTGAGGAACTTCTTTTCTTTCGGGAGCGGGACAGACCTTCCCGACAATACTGTAAATTATACTCTTTACATAGGTAGGATCGTTTTCTCCTGCTGTATGTATATCGCCCGAAAGTTTGCCGTTTATCCTTACATTCAGGTGGTATTTTCCGCAGATATAGGTAAGCTCCCTTTCTATAACGGGATCCAGCTCCTCTATGCAGAACACCTCATCACAGCCTCTGAGGAATTCGACTGCAAGCTCCTCGGGAAACGGGAACGGTGTTGCGACAGTGAGGAGAGAGGGCTTTTCATCAAGACCGTCAAGCACTTCTCTGACATATGCCGAGCTTATGCCGTGTGAAGCAATGCCGAAACTCAGCGTGCCTTTTTCAAAGCGGTTGCGCTCATACTCCGAAAATACTGCTGTAAGCTCGCGGTTGCGCTTTTCGATCATCATATGATTATTATACGAAAGCTTCGGGAATATTACCCATCGCGAGCTGTCCTTAACAAAGCCTTCGGGAGTATTCCTGCGGTACTCTTCCCTGTCGTATATATCTATCGATGCATAGGCGTGGCATATCCTTGTAGTCGGACGGAATATCACGGGGGTGTGATATTTCTCCGAATAGTCAAAGGCATCCCCTATCATATGATACGCTTCCTCAACAGAGGAGGGATCAAAGCAGGGCAGCTTTGAAAATGCCGCAAATGTGCGCGTATCCTGTTCTGTCTGGGAAGATATAGGCCCCGGGTCATCCGCTACCATAATGACCATGCCGCCCTTTACACCTACATATGCAAGGCTCATCAGCGGATCTGAGGCAACGTTGAGCCCCACCTGCTTCATGGTCACCATAGTTCTTGCGCCGCAGTATGCCGCTCCTGCAGCAAGCTCAAGCGCTGCCTTCTCGTTTACCGACCATTCCACATATATACCGTCATTGTTCTTTGCACACGTTTCAAGCACTTCTGTAGAGGGGGTGCCCGGATAACCCGAGACTACATTGAGCCCTGCCGCAAGAGCTCCCTTTGCTATAGCGGCATTGCCCATAAGATATTCCTTGTGCATGTCACACCTCATCACTGACTATTTCAAAGTCGATATTGCCTGTATCCACTTCGGCCTTGACACACTTAACGCTCACACGGTCGCCGACACGATAAACAGGCTTTCCTCCCCTGGTGAGGGTAAAATCGCCGTCATATTCACAGCCGCCCAGGGTCTCTATCCTTACAAGGCCCTCTACGGTATTGTCAAGCTCTACATAGATACCGAATTCAGCCGCACTGCATATAACACCGCTGAATATCTCACCGAGATGAGAGAGCATATACTCAGCCATATAGCAGGCTTCACATTCACGCTCGGTCTGCATGGCAGCTATCTCACACTCCGAAGACTGAACGGACGCTTCATAGGCAAATCTGCCGTACTTTGACGTTATCTTGTCATAGGGAGTCTTGTTATATACCTCGGTAAGTATGCGATGTATGGCAAGATCGGGATAACGCCTTATCGGTGAGGTAAAATGGGCATAGTCATCAAGGGCGAGACCGAAATGCCCCAGGGGTTCATCGGAATACTTAGCCTTAGCCATGCTCCTGAGCACGATATTGTTCATTATCGTACCGAGTCCTGCCTTCCTGCTTTCTTCAAGGACTGCAGAAAGATGTGCAGGCTTTACGGTCTGGAATTCAGGATGAGGGATATTCAGCTTATCGGCAGTATCCATCAGTCTTGCAATCTTTTCTGGAGAGGGCTTTTCATGCACTCTGTATACAAACGGGATTCCTTTTTCCACCGCAGTTTTTGCCGCAGCGGTATTCGCCATAAGCATGAATTCCTCGATGATATTCTCTGATACTCCGCTGGTCCGTCGCTTTACATCCACACAGACCTCGTTTTCGTCTATTATAAGCTTTGGCTCTGAAGTCTCTATCTGCGGCGAGCCTCTGTGAATCCTGTTCTCATTGAGTATGCCCGCAAGCTCCTTCATCAGCATTATCCGGTCATACAGGCTGCCGTATTTTTCCGAAAGCTCCGGCGGTACAGCATTTTCTTCTATTATCCTGTTTACTTCATCATAAACGCCCTTCACGCGGGAACGTATGACACTCTTGATGAATTTGTAGCTTTTAAGCTCACCCTCAGAGGAGATATCCATAATACATGAGAATGCGAGCCTGTCTTCGTCGGGATTGAGTGAGCATATCCCGTTGGAAAGCTCTTTGGGGAGCATTGGTATTACCTTGTTGGCATAGTATATGGAAGTGCCCCTTACAAACGCATCGGAATCGAGTGCGGAGCCTGCCTTTACATAGTGGGACACATCTGCGATATGCACTCCGAGCGTATATCCGTCATCTGTACGTTCAACAGAAACGGCATCGTCAATATCCTTTGTATCTGCGCCGTCTATGGTGAATATGGGCTCATCACGCAGATCGACCCTTGAATAAATATCCTTGTCTGTTATCTTAAGGGAGCCGATATGTCTTGCTTCATCCATGACTGCAAGGGGGAATTCCGTTTCCACCTCACGGTTGTAAAGCACGGACATGGCGCAGTTATAGGCACTCTCGGCAGTACCGAAGGATGCCGTTATCCTGCATCTGTGGTCACTGTGGCGTGTCCCCCTGTGTGTCACTGCGGCTGATACCTTGTCGCCCTCCTTGGCATCAGTATCTTCATCTTCAAGTGCGATAAGATCCTTGCAGAGAGTATCGGGTCTGACATACAGTCTTCCCTTTTCACGCACGAGCTTGCCCGTAAACTCGGTATCCGCACTTACGGCAATACTGAGTATCATCGCTTCGGGAAGTTCTCCTCTCGATTCTATCAGCCTGCATACCACAGTATCTCCGGGAAGAGCGCCAAGCATGAATTTGCCGGGAACGAATATCTCCTCGCTGTCTTTAGCCTTTCTCCTGACAAATCCAAAGGTCTTGTTAAGTCTTGTGACCTCTGCGGTAAAGCAGTCATCGCCGAGAAGCTTATATCCCGCATCGGTGAACATTATGCTTCCGTCAGATATCAGTTCGTTTATAACTTTTCTGAATTCATCAGGCTTTGTGGGGTTCTTCTGCCCCCTTGTCTTCTTGAACAGTTCCTTATCGGAAACAGGTGCCTTTTTATCCTTGAGATAATTCAGTATCCTGCTCCTGCAGCGTTGTTTCGTATCTGTCATAGCTATATCACGGCTTTCTTGAGGTCAGGAACTCTATGGAACGCTCTATAGAGTCCTTTGAATTGCCCCAGTCAGCATCCTTTCCTGTATTTCTGTAATCATACATGGTGCAGTACTTCGATACGTCTGCATAAAGCTCCGCTATCTGCTGCTTTGCAAGAGCGCCCGCAAGCTTCTCAAACTCGGGAAGCTCCTTACCCGAAAGGTATGACGGGGCAGCAGAGATCAGCATATCATAGTGCGGCAGACATACATAGTCGCATTCAGACAGCTTTTTTCTTGACTCGGCATCAGAGAACATCTCAAAAAATGTCCTCATCAGTCTTTCCATTCCCCATTCTATCTTGTCGCAGACAAAACAGCTCTCGTTTATGAATGAAAGCTTCTTTTTCTTTGCGTTCTTGCCCTCGAAAAGCTTTTTTCTGGTAAACAGCTCACCGTTCACGGTATCAAGATGTGTCTGAAGCATAAGCGCAAGGGAAAGCCTGTTCTTCTGTTTGAGCATCTTGCCGTAATGCAGGGAGCAGAAGCCCGTCTTGTTCGTTTCTATCCTGACATCGGGCTCCATCATTGCCGCTCCCATGATATATTCCACCGTTCTTGCCTCAAGCGTGTTGCGCATTGCGCATATAGGACATCCGTCCGCTTCAAGCACTTCACTTATAGGTATAGTAAGCAGGCTTTCTCGCATATCGTCCTCCGTCAATAATCATATTCACTGCCGCCTACAAATTCTCTCACAAGCGAATTTGAAGGAACATGGGAAAAGTCCATAACATTTATCTCCTTCATGAAGGTGATGATATCTTCATACTCAGGGAAATGTTCGAGCTTATCGCGCTCGGATATGAGCTTGTCAAGTATAAAAGTTCTGTACACAGACGGCTCATAGGCCATAAACGTATCAATATCGTAATGTGCACGGTTCTTGTAGGGAGTAATATATAGCTCCTCGCCTCTGGATACGCTCTCGAACATACTGAACACATCCGAGGGTGTACGCTTTCTGAAAATGCCGTCCCTGCAGAGTCTGCGCATAAGACGTATCCTGGAGGGATGAAGCATCCTTCCGCCCGCTCCCCTGAGTCTGGTGCGCACAGATACATATATACATGTGCAGTACTTGTCAGCATCACCTGTCACCATAGGGTTAAGAGCATGTATCCCTTCTATGATAAGGAATTCTCCCTGCTCCCTGCGCATGGGTATACTGCCGCTTCTTGACTGTGTGGGGAAGTCAAACACAGGCATCTCCACGCCCTCGCCCTTTGCAAGCTTGACAAGATGCTCTGAAAAAAGCGGTATATCAAGCCTGAGCGGAGATTCAAGATCGACATTTCCCTCGCTGTCGCGCGGGAGAGTCTTCTCGGTAAAGCGGTTTATTGGCAGAAAGTAGTTATCCATACTCAGCACCTCTGCCTTATGTCCCTTGGAAGCGATATACGCCGCTATCCTCATGGCAGTGGTGGTCTTTCCCGAGCCCGAGGGCCCGGAAAGGAGCACTATAGGCACTTCGTCATTCTCCATTATCTTTTCAGCCGCATCCTCTATATATGCAGCATAGTCCTCCTCTGCGATCCTTACGAATTCATCAGGCTCACCGAGTCTCTTGTTGATCGATGATATGTTTATATACTTCATCCTGTCACCACCGTTTCTTAACTTTACTTAAAAGAAAAAACTCCCGATGCTGTCGGGAGTATGTGAAACAACTTTAGGCAGCGTCATTCCTCATCAAAATTCCCGGGGATATGCAGCTGCTTCTTAGGTATCCTTTTAAGCGGCGAATACTGGAATTTGTTGCAGCTCGAATCGCCGTCAACTATGCCCTTTTTTTCACACAGCACTTTACCGCCGCTTTTTGCTCTTGTGCCGAATGTGCAGTACTGACACTGGGGAACGATATTTTCACCGAAGTACTTCTTTCTGGCCATAACATTCCTTCCTTTCGTCCGAACACACCTTAATGAGCAAAGTATGCTCTTCTATTTTTTCTGATATAATTATATCATATGACAGTTTATTTTTCCACATTCTTTTGAAAATTATTAAAAATTCAGCAATTTATACAAATTAACAGATATTGTATTTGTGCAATAATCTTCCGGACGATCTGATCAATTATCCGAGCAGCGTGCCGGCAAAAGTCTCTCCCTTCGCCTTAAGCGCGGC
>CACZPE010000070.1 GCA_902782875.1 uncultured Ruminococcus sp.
AGGAATGACGAGAGTATATTGCTGATCTCTCTGTCATCTTCGATGATCGCTATCTTCATATTCTGCACTCTCCGTAATGATGTGTGATCGGTTTGGTTATGCGTTTTCCTGTTTATGTCTCTGCCGCCAAAATGCCATGTATGAAAGCCTTTGTGCGGCTTTTCTGTTCGACCGTACGGTCAGAAATCAGTATCAGTATAATTATAGCATAAAGGGATGATATGTCAATAATAAAACAGCACCATTGCTGATGCTGTTTATACGATCATAAAGAAATCTCTACCGTACTCACTTCCGCAAGATCCAGGCTGTATCTGCCGTCGCCGAGGGGCGTGCATGCTGCTCCGTCTGCCGAGACAGTCTCGGTGCCGCTGTCGGGGATAACGGTGATCTCAACGGGATGGCCGCAGAAATATATGCCTGAAAAATCGGGCGGTATCTTTTTGCCGTTTAGATAAACGCTGCCTTTGGCATCATCATATGATATGCTGAGCCTTGCCTGTTTTTCAAGGCCGAAGGAATCTGCTATCATATGCGGGAATTTTTCGTAACGGGCATCAAGAAAGAGGACAAATCTGTTCATCTGACTTTCAAAATGGCGGTCAGAGCCCTGACCTACCACCCACATGGGGCCGAAACGGTCAAATGTATCGGGCACGTAATCCGAGTATATCCCGTATACCCTAAGAGCGTTGTCTACTGCCCGCTGTCTCTCAAAGCAGATATTCCGCATATCGCAGAGTGAGAGCATCAGCTTCTCCCTGAAGGCGTCACATTTTGTAAGCGCATGGAAAAACTGCTGTGCAGAACGCACGGTATTGCCGTCTTCATCGGTTTCTTCGGGCGGGTCCTTTTCGAGTATCCTTATTATATTATTGTCGTTTACATCGTCGTCGTTATATATGCCTGTTGAAGACTCGGTGTCATATATCATCATACGCCATTTTCCGTCAGCCTTTTCAAAGCGGTCGTCGGTGTTCCTGACACGCCACATTGCCCAGTTGTTTCCTTCAAAGTAGGAGTCGGTATTGTCTATGTACATATTGAAAGCCGCATAATCCGCCAGCCCGTCAAGGTCTATCATGGATGCCAGCTTTTCATAGTTTTCGGGGATATTAAGGTCTGAGGATATGGCGAAATCGTACATCTCGTTGTAAAGCTCAATGTCTTTTTCCTGTCCGTCATCTATCCTGCCTTTCTTGAGGAAGATGATGTTGTCGTCGTCGAACACATCCGTGTCGTCCCTGCCGTAGTTGTTTTCGATATAATGATCGCTGTAGTCCTCGATAAGGGTATACATTCCCCAGTATTCGCCGTCAAGGAAGGCTACTACGGGAGTGTACTGCAGCGTTTCGATATCTGTATCCGACATAAGCTCCTGAAGAACGGGATCCCTGATCTTTGCAAAATCACAGTCATTGCCGCCGTTTCTGAGTACGAACGAGCGGTATTTCTCCACCTCGCCGCTGCCGTCACTGCGCATGTTCCCGGGTATAAGCGGATATTTGAAGTTCTTCTTTCCGTAATCCGAACGCGCGATGAAACGCATACTCTTCTGCGTCTGATTTCTTGAAGCGGCACCCATCATGCGCACTCCGCAGTCCTGGGAGAGCATTACACCGTCTGCGGTGATATACTCTCTCGTGGCGGGACGTTCCCATTCCCTGCCCTTGTTGGAGTAATTGCCCTTCGCCTGCCAGCCCTGCCAGTAGCCTTTCTGCTCGGCCTCCCATTCATCAAAGGTATCGCCCATGACGTATATGCCGTCATGCTTGTTGAACAGGTTCTTCGGGTCGGTGATTATTGATATCACAGGTATATCATACGCATCGAGCCCCACAAAAAAGGTGCGGCTCATGGTCTCGAGCACTTCGCCGTTTTCACCTATTGCCGCCGCCCTGATGATATTAGCCTTCTTTACGCTCTGGGGGATATAGTCGCCGTCGGGATTGATCCCCTTTATGGAAGCGAGCACATTGTCCGCAGGGGAGCGGTCGATCAGTTTGATAGGCTTTGTATAGAGAGTCTTTGTGCTGTCGGGAACGCTTCCGTCGGTGGTGTAGTATATTTTGCAGCCCTCGGGCGCTGTGATCTCAAGCTCAAAGGGCTCTGCATAATAGCCGCTCTCTGCGCTCATCTGAAGTGCGTCGCTGTGCTTTGTATCCTCGACTGGGGGCTCTTCTGATGCGGCTGAGGTCTGGGTGGTCTGTGCGGCCTCCGCGTTTTCTGAAGTCTGTTCAGTCAGCGTCGTCTGTGCCGTTTCTGTCACGGCAGCACCCTGACTGCATGATGTCAGCAGTATCAGAGCAAGCAGTAATGTCGGTTTTTTCATATCTTCACCTATGTGTGTCCGCAGTGCCCGCCGCTTTGGGGACGGATGCCGCGGTTATGTAAACATCAGTGGTCTGATGCAGTCATCTGTTGTCAGCCGTTCATTCTGAAATAGGAAAGACCTATCTTGAGCCTTACAAGATCCTTGTACTCGGGCTTTACCATATAGTACATATAGCTTTCAAGCACGTTGAGAGGATGCATCGTGCGTCCCTCTATCTTGAAATGCTCATATCCGAGCTCGGCATATCTGCCGTATACATTCTCCGGAGGAACGTGCGTGGAGAATTTCAGGGTTTCGAGGAAGCTCAGGGAGATGGCCTCACAGGTGAATTCCTCCTCCTGGGTTATGTTAAGGCCGCCGATGAGATTATTCACACCTGAGAAG
>CACZPE010000071.1 GCA_902782875.1 uncultured Ruminococcus sp.
TATCTGTTTGATAACGGTGAGCTGGAAAAGGCTGTGAATGACAAGCCCTTCCTCGGATATTCCGACACCACGATAAACCATTTCATGCTTCACAAGCTGGGCGTGAAAAGCTTTTACGGTCAGGCATTCATACCCGATATATGCACTCTTGAGAAGGATATATATCCGTACACAAAGAGGTATTTTGAGGAGCTGATAACAACAGGCACAATAAGCTGTATAACTCCCAGCGATATATGGTATGAGAGCAGGGAGATAAACGGCGGCTTCGGTGAGGACCAGATAGGCAAGGCGCTGCCGTCACACAAGGACAGGGGATTTGAGCTGCTGCAGGGAAACTCCGTATTTTCGGGAAAGATACTCGGCGGATGCATAGACTCTATATATGATATGTTTGACGGCGGACGCTACGAGGATATGCCTGTGTTATGCAGGAAGTATTCCCTTTTCCCGTCTGCGGATGACTGGAGGGGCAGGATACTCCTTCTTGAGTCGAGCGAGGAAAAGCCCGCCCCCGAGAAATACCGTAAGGCGCTTATATATCTTAAGGATGCAGGGGTATTTGACGCGGTATCGGGTGTACTCACCGGCAAGCCTATGGATGAGGCATATGACACGGAATATCGGAAGCTGCTCCGCGAGGTCATCGATGACAAGCCTGTTGTATGCAATATAAATACAGGTCATGCCGCTCCGCACTGCATAGTTCCATTCGGCAGAGAGGCTGTTGTCGATGCGGGGAAACAGGAGATAAGATTTATATGAAAAAACGGGCTGCATCACAGCCCGTTTTTTGTCTAACGATTTTTAGCCATATCCGCATCACAGCATGCACGCCATTCGGCGGAGCGGCTGAGCTTCTTTCCTTTTCTTATCCCCGATACTGCGTTTGACATGGATTCATACAGCACATTCGTTCCCATGCTGTCGCTTCTGTAGGCAACGGCGGTCTCGGGGGCTATGCCTATATCGCCTGCGGCTTCGACCGCGTCGATATTTGCGCCCATGAATACAAATTCCCAGCCCTTTTCCTGCATATCCTTTATCAATTTCTTTACCTTTGACGGAGTGTAGCTGCGGCTGGCATTCTCCATACCGTCGGTGGTGATGATGAACAGGGTGTGCTCGGGTATGTCCTCCTCGCGGGCGTATTTATGCACATTGGCTATGTGCTTCACGGCAGAGCCCACCGCATCGAGAAGAGCCGTGCATCCGCCGGGGCAGTAGTCCTTTCGTGTCATTTTGCGTATGCTGTCTATGGGCACACGGTCATAGATGACCTTGCTGTCATTTGAAAACAGCACTGCGGATATTACCGCTTCCCCCGTTTCTCCGCGCTGCTTTTCGATAAGGCTGTTGAATCCGCCTATGGTGTCTGCTTCCAGACCGTGCATTGATCCGCTCCGGTCAAGAATGAAGACGAGTTCCGTAATGTTGTTCATAATAAAGACCTCCTATCTGTTGCTTACAGTTACAGTATAGGAGGTCCATCATTATATTGGGTCGTTTTAAAAGCGACAATTTCAATCCGTAAGGAACTCAGCAATCATCGTTATCGCTTCGTTCATTTTGCCGGTGTCGATAAAGCGGTGATCGGCTTTCTCAATCGGGAAAAAAGGAATGCTGTTTTTGGCTGCGAATATCTCCACCTCCGCGATCGGTACAATCTCGTCTTTTGTGCCATGGATAATCAGAATGTCATCACACCAGGGTGTGTAGTCCGCATTCCGAATATCGGCATTGCGCAGACTATCAAGAAAATCCGGGCTGATTTTTATTTTCCGGTCGAAGCCGACCAGTACGTCCTTACCCTTAGCCAGCATTTCTTGCTCCTCGGGCCGCATGATTGCTCTGGTTAGCACATCAAACATTGGGACAGCGGGACAGCGCAGAGCAAGCTTCTCAAAGGGATTGCCATGTTCGGAGATATACCTTAGCATGAGGTATCCCCCAAAACTCGTCGCATAGGCCTGTAGCTTTGCCTCGGGAAAATGTTCCTTCACATAATCCAAAAGCGTCCGCAGATACAAGTCACAGTCATCAAGTGTTAGCTTTTTGCGCGCGTCCTGCCCATGGCAAGGCCAGTCAAAGCATAACACGGCGACATTCTTTTTTTGGGAAAAGATATATTCTGCAAAACGTGCTGCAGCCCGCGTGTCTTTGTGTCCACCGAAACCATGTCCGTAAACTACGACACGCTCAATGGCCTGATTACCCGGCGCATAAAGTCGGCAGCAAATACTGCAGCCATTTTTATTGATATGGAATTGTCTGTCCATTTGAAATACCTCCCTTTTCCGGTTCTGCTACCCCCTGAGTTTCAGTATACATAATAGTGGCATTACCGTCCTCTGCGCTCTCATACTTCACACGCTGTTTATTAATGGTTTCGGTAATTAGAATAGCTGCTATGTGAATCTGATACTCATTGCTTCCAGCCGCAATATAGGAGATCTTTAAACATATTTGGTCGTTTCAAAAGCGACATTAATCACTTAGGTTACTTGACTTCGGCTTTTCTTGTTCAACGTTTTCGGCATACATTTGCGCTACTTCATCTTTGATCGGCTGTGAAAACTTATGCTTGTTTAGCCAGGGAATATATAGTTTGCCAATCCCAGCCGAGACAAGAAAGGCAACTGCAAACGCTACTAACATCTTGATAGCCATATTGCTTCTCCCTTTCTTCAATCTTTATCAGCACCGCA
>CACZPE010000072.1 GCA_902782875.1 uncultured Ruminococcus sp.
AAAATATCCGCCCTGACAGGAGCGTTTTTCAGGCCTTCAAGATCGTCGCTTATTTTCTTATGGTTTATATCCTGATAGTGCCTGTACCAGCTTGTGTAGCCGAAGACGGGCTTTGCAGAGGGATGTTTTATCCCCATCAGTTCAAAGTATCTGTCAAATACGGCGTTTTCCTCTCCCCTGCCGAAGAATATATCCAGTCCTCCAAATGTGTCTTTTATTTCGCAGCCCTTGCAGTCCTTTGAAATAATGATCTTTCCTTGTGCGGTATCGGTGCGTCTCACCGTGAACCCGTCATGTTCATTGAGGGAGCCTATCAGCTCGTATTCGCCGATACCGTGTCTGATATATCCGTATGAAAAGCCGTGCAGGCAGCCTTTTTCCCTGCCGTATTGCGTGAAAGTATAGTCACCGTAGGCAGCGAGGGAGAATTTATCCCGCACAGGGGCAGGTATATGGTCAACGCCCTTCTGTATATCGTTTACGGTGTACTCACGGCACTCTGTCCATGACTGATAGCCGTTGAGGAAGATCTTTGCATCATCGGGAAATGTATGATCAAACTCAGCCTCCAGGCATATGATTTCGACAGGTGTTTTTGTGCTGATAACAGCCGAAAAGCGATCCTCTGTATCGTAAATATCAAGCTTTACACGGGCATTTTCAACTGTTTTCGCGGTATTTACCGTATACTTTTTATCATTTACACGATAGGAAAATTTCACATTCGTAAGATGCATCAATTATCCTCCTTTTTTGCTGCGCTTTCGATAACGGATATAACGCTCTTTTCATCATATTTAAGGAACACCAGTCCGCCCATAAGGCAGAACACAGCAGCGATGAACGCGGTGAGACGATAGCCCAGACCATAGCCTGCCTGTCCGTAGGGTATCTCACGGTTGATGACAGCTATACTTGTGAAAAGCAGCATAGCCGCCGACTGACCAAGCTTGAACGCAAATGTACGGGCAGCATAGAACATTCCGTGGCGGCTTTCTCCTGTCTTTATCATATCGGATTCTGCTATATCCGCTACGACTGCCTGGGGAAGAACGCCGAGTATAGCCATAGGCACCGCCGCCAGTACAGCTATCATAACTCCGTATACCATAGAGGGTATCGGCACCAGTCCTGCAAAGCCGGTTACAAGGAAAGTCACCGCAAAGAACAGGAATGCAAAGGCTACCAGCTTTTTCTTGCCCAGCTTTTTCGCAAGGATATTGACGGGAGCATAGCATACCAGTGACATAAAGGTCATTATCGCAAAGAGAGGGAATGTCATTCCCGAATCGAGACGCATAAGCACTGTGATGTAGAAGGAAAGACCTGTCTGGAAAAGTGTCAGTGAGACAAAGTAGAGTATATCCGAGGCTACGAAACGTCTGAAATCCCTGTTTTTGAATGTGCTTGCCAGTGATGCAGCGGCGTTTTCGGTCGAGGGCGTTGTGTCTGCATATGTGTTTTCATCTATCAGGAATGCGGGTATGAACATACATATCACAGCAAATACGGCGAGTATTGCGATAGTCACTCTGTAGCCGCCCGCATAGCCGAGGCTGTCTGTAAACAACCCTGCAATATTGGGCACAAGATAGGCAATGGCAGTACCCACAAAATAGGTCACTGAGATATATGTGGATATATTTATCCTGTTGTTCTGAGTACGCCCGAGCTCGGGGATAAGGGCGTTATAAGGCGTACAGTAGGCGGTCATGCAAAGATAGAACAGCATTGCACATATGAACAGCACAACTGCATTGAGCTTGCTTGTGCCGTTTACGGGGGAAAGGAACATAAGCACAGTGACAGCGCCGAACGGCAGAGCCGCCGCACGCATAAAGGGTATACGCCTGCCAAGTCTGTGCTTCAGGCCGTCGGATTTGTTTGCTATAAGCGGGTCGGTTATAGCATCGAAAATACGCCCGAATGCGGTTATAAGTCCTATCACCGTCAGGCCTATGAATGTCCCCTGAGGGATAAAGACAGTCTGCCCTTTCAGTATCTCCTCATTGCTGGGCTGAAAGAAGAACACCAGCCAGTTAGAAACAATGCCCGCCAGAGTAGACCATCCAAGCTGACCTATCGCGAATATCCAGAGTATCTTATTGCCTGCAATCTTTTTCTCCATAGTATCGCCCCTTATCTGCTTCTGATGTAGTACACCGCCGAATCTGCTATCAGGGTCAGTTCCTTTTCAGCGGCACTGAAATCGTCCGATGGCAGTATCTCTCCGCCAATGAATTTCTTGCACATTTCTGTCAGTGCATGGGTGAATGCAAGATAAAAAAGTCTGAAATCCACGTCCTGTCTTACTGTGCCGTCATCTATCCCCTTTTTGTATGCCCTTTCAAGAATCGGATAAAAATCCACAATGCAGTTTTCGTATTGTATCAGATCATCCTTTTCCAGTTCCTCCCGCAGTACATAGCGGTCAAACTCGCCGACAAGACGCATAAAGTTCTTGTGGGAGCCGTAAAGCTCCGAGAACATTTTTATAAGTATCTCAAGCTGTGTGATACCGTCCTTCGCGCACAGCTCCGTATCGCTGAAGCGTTCATCAAACAGCTTTCTCAGGTCGCTCCATAAGAATGTCATTGCTGCAAGAGCGATCTTTGTCTTTGTGCCGAAATAACGGTAGAGCGTGGCAACACCTATACCGCTTTCATCTGCAATGTCGGTCATTTTTACATTTTCTATGCCCTTTTCAAGGAAAAGCTCTGCCGCTGTAGTTATGATATGCTCTGTTCTGCGGTTTTTGAGGCTCTCAGCAGAAAAATCAAATTTAGTGTCCATATATACTCCCATCTGTGTGATAGACTAACTATCTTATTGATAGTTAGTCTATCACATTTTCTTTTGTTTGTCAAGAGTTTTTTTGTATAAGCGGCCAAGGTATATCAAAAAAAGATTCATTGACAAGGTCTTATTATATACAGAGACAGAAAATTTTCCAAATATTTTTGAAAATCTCTGTAACGAAATCCGTTTTCGTCCGTCTAATATACAGAAGGCAAAAATCAGCTTTACTAATTAATGAGGAGAGTATACTATGTCTAAAACTTTCAAGGATCATCTGATCATCACTTTTCCGATCATGCTTGTCAGCTGGGGCCTGTGCATTATCCTGGGCTTAAACGGCATCACCAAGGCGGATCATATCTGGATAAATATCCCGTATGGTCTGGGAGCATTTTCCACCACTATCGCTTCTTATATCGCTCTGAAGAAAAACGGCGAGGTAAAGGGATTCAGAGAATGGCTGAAAAATGTGTTTGACGTGAAGCAGAGCATATGGTCGTATATCGCAGTTATCGCACTTGTTTCAGTCTATACACTGGCGCTGTGCCTGTCGGGAGGCTTTACAATGGCCGCTCCCGTATATATGATAATACTTATGCTCCCAATTATGCTCATCGGCGGCGGACTTGAAGAGGCAGGCTGGCGTTATATCACATTCCCCGCGCTGGAGAAGAAATTCGGTTTTGCACCGGCCGCACTGATAATGGGCCTGATCTGGGCATTCTGGCACCTGCCGCTGTTCTATATCCCCTGTGTAAACCAGTACGGCAAAAACTTCTTAGCGTTCATTTTCGGCTGTATCGCACTTAGCTTTATGCTGGGAGCAATAAGAAAGGTTACCGGCAGCGTATGGCTGTGCGTACTGACGCATATGCTTATCAATGCTGTCCCCGAGTCGATAAAATATGATTTCTTCGGCGTGAAACCGCAGTTGATCACAATGATCGTTATGGCAGCGGTAACGATCGTATTGGTCAGACTGTCGGAGAAAAAGAATATCAAGGCTGTTTCTGAATGCTGAGAGGAAAAATTTTATAACCCTCTTGACAAATCAAATATAATGTGATAGACTAACTATCAAATGATACCCTTACTATCATTTGACGGTTAGTCTACTTATGTTTACGGGTGAAAGGAGGAACAGCAGATAATCTGCTGTAAAGGACTATGGAAAGATCTAAGATCATATTCGGAAACAAAATGCCCGCTGCTGTCTATAATAACGCAGTTAAGGCGAAGGAAAGACATATCGCAAAGTACGGTGACGATTCCGCTGTGACATATCATCTCAAAGCCGCTCCCGCTCCCGCAATAGGCGATATATGGAACGTGAAAGCACTTTCCATATCCGACAAACCAGAAGTTGAGTTCAACGAAAAGAGCCTTATTGTCGGCAATATCCGTATGGGCTTCGGTCATTACCGCATATCCATGGCGATAGCCTCCGCCGCTTATTCTATGGGCTATGATCCGTACTGGTTCGATCTGCACTCACTGGATGGCACCACATGCGGAAAAGTCATCGCAGGGCAGAACAAGCTTTATTCTCTGGGTTCAAGGCTTTCTCAGCAGATACCCGCATTCAATAAGGCTGTATGGGAGCCGCTGAACAGCGAAGGCTTCAGACAGCTTTCCTACAACTGCTCCGACCAGAAAACGGCAGAGCTTATGGTACCTGTATTTGCCGACATTCCTAAAGGTATACCCTTTGTGGCTGCGCACGTATGGCCTGCACAGGCGGCAGTTCATGCAGGACTTACCGATGTGGTGAATGTTATCCCCGACAACTGGCCTATGGCTCTGCACCTGTCCGAGGGAGCACTTCACACCGTTCAGACTCCCTCTGCCTATATCGGATACCGTATGCTCAGGGGTATGGACAAGAACCGTATATTAAAGCCGATGCCCTCCGATGATATCGCTCTCACGGGACATTATATCGATCACGAGCTGGTCAGCAATATCGAAGCGGATTGTAAGGCACGCCTTGAGCGGGCAAAGAACGGCGCACCTGTGCGCTGGCTGCTGTCCGTCGGCGGAGCAGGCGCCCAGAAGGATATCTTCATATCGGTTATAAAAAAGCTTATCCCCTATATCCGCAAAAAGCAGGCGGCATTGTTTGTCAATGTAGGAGACCACAGAGATGTTTGGGAATCTATATGCGCCGAGATAAAGGGTATAGAAAAGATCACAAGAGAACATTTTGATGATTTTGAGGCGACCCGCAGATTTGCGGAAAACGCGCTTGAAAAGCATGTATACGGCATCCATGCTTTCTGCCATTCTGATATTTTTGCAGCCGTTTATTCCACGAATATCCTTATCCGCTGTACAGATGTGCTGATAACCAAGCCCGGGGAGCTGTCCTTCTATCCTGTTCCGAAGCTGATGATAAAGCGTGTGGGCGGTCACGAGGCATGGGGAGCGATCCGTGCGGCAGAGATAGGCGACGGCACCTACGAGATCACGTCTTCCGCCGAGATCTGCGCTATGATAGCTGAGATGCAGAAAAATACCGATATTCTCAAAATGATGTGCGACAGTATCAGAACAGCAAAGCAGGCAGGCATCTATGATGGTGCCTACAATGTGATAAAGCTTGCAGAAAAGCGCAGGATATAAAATGCCATCACTGACAGAATTTATGCAGCTTAAGTCAACGCTGCTAAATAAGTAAGATTTCAACAATATTCTGCAAATATCTGTATTTGCAGAATATTTTCGTAATATCAGGGTGATATAATGTTATAAAGCATCAGGCAAGACAATAACTCCTCAGAAGCACATATAACTACATCTTATAACCCTGCCAAAAAAGGAGGACATTTATGGAACTGACTTTTTCTGAATGGCTGAAAAGTTTATCTGAAAACTATGGCGACAAGCCGGCTGTCAGATCAACCGATGCAATAAATTACAGAGAGCTGTTATATTCTTCACGGCACTGTGCGGATATGCTTCATAAAGCAGGCATTCAAAAAGGTGACAAGGTCGTGCTGTGGTCGTATAACAGCACGGAGTGGGTGATATCCTTCTTCGGCATCATCATGGCAGGCGGAGTTGCAGTACTTATGAACTATGGCCTGAATGCCGCAGAAGTTTCGGCACTTGTGGATATGACTGGCGCAAAATGGGGAATCATCGGCGATAATAAAGTGTCACTCAACGATATGACATACGCCGTAAATGCATTGACAGACGGTGGCGTATCCCCCGACCGTATTTTTATGACAGACCAGGAAGATCTGTGCAGTGTCGTATCTGCGGATAATGATTGTTCAGGTCATGAATGGATACATTCCTGCAGCCATGAACCAAAGGACACACAGGTACTTATCTTTACCACCGGAACTACATCTATGCCCAAAGCTGTGCAGCTTTCTTCATATTCTATCCTGAACAATGTATTTTCAGGAGTTGCCGCCCTTAAGGATGATATGACCGATTCGTTGTGTGATGCGCTCCCTCTTTTCCATAGCTATGGCCTGACAATGATGATGATATGGCTCAATAACGGAGGATGTGTGTATATACCGTCAAAAATAAAGGCGCAGACAGTATCTGATATTGTGTATCAGAACAAGGTCACTGCCGCTGCAACAGTCGGCGCGGTCTACAGCAGTCTTCTGAAGCTGCCGGAATTTGAGAAAGAAATCGCCGGTCTTCTTAAGACCTGTTTTGTCGGAGGCGGTGCGACAACTCCTACGGAGCTTATGAGAACAGAGACCTGTCTGAAAGGCGGAAAAATGCTGATAGCATACGGACAGACGGAGTGCTCTCCGCTGATCTCGGTCAATACAGGAACGGATCCGCTGGAGAGGCGTGCGGTCTCTGTCGGTCATATCCTGCCGGGTGTTGATGTCAGGATATGGCGCGAGGATACCGGATTTCTTCCATACGGCGAAATAGGTGAGATCGTTGTCAAAGGCCCCAACACGATGAACGGTTATCTGGGACTGCCTCAGGAAAAACAGCCTTTTGATAAAGACGGATGGCTGCATACGGGAGACCTTGGTCTGATTGACGAATTCGGACTTTTGCGTCTGGCAGGCCGTATCAAAGACATCATTATCCGAAACGGCGAAAACATCTCTCCTCTGGAAATAGAAAATGCTATGATGGAGTGCCCCGATGTGGGTGCGGCAAAGGTATTCGGCGCTCCGCACTCAATATGGGGCGAGAGCGTTGAGGCATGTATCGTTCCGCAGGGAGACACTGTATGCGAGGATTCACTGCGTGATTCACTGAAAGAGAAACTTTCCTCCTATAAGATACCGTCTCATTTCTTTCAGTTTTCATCTTTTCCGTTAAATACAAACGGAAAACTGGATCAGCGCAGCCTTAAGACCCAGATGCTTGAAAAGCTCAGAAAGCTTTATATTTCAAACGCACTGAATGAAGGTCTGACTGTGCTGACTGCAAAAACAGGCAACAGGAGAAATACGATCACACCTGTCTGTGATATGGTGCAGGGATTCATTGAACAGATGGGATATGATACTGTGAGGGTAAACCGTATACGCCTGGCAGTTGAAGAAATGCTTACCGAAAGAATAGAAAACGCCTATGATGAAAACGGTATGATAACACTTGATGTTATCCTTATGCCGGATCGTCTCAGGATACGCTTTACCGATAACGGAAGAAAATATCGCCTTGATGATGATAACGCTTCAATAAGTGCCAGGATCATACTTGCAAATGTTGATGCTTACAGTTCCTCTGTCAGCAGCAGCGACCTTATGGGAATAGATCTTGACTGGCAATACGCAGATGGCTTTGATGTAAAAGCTTTTCTGATGAAGTGATCAGAATGTCATTGTAATGCGATCATCCATGATAAAAAGACTTATTAGAGGTTGTTAAGATGTATACAGAATTTCTTTCCTCACTCCCTGATACAGCGTTGTATGAAAAACTTCCGCAGGAGAAGATAGACAATTTAGAAAAGGAGTTCTATTCAGTATTTGAGACAGGGCTGCCCAGAGACTATACTGAACTGTTGCGCCACACAAACGGATTGTCCTATAACGGAAAGAGTATTGTGGGAGCTTATGACTCGGATTTTCTTACCCAACACCCCAGGAAAAAAAGCATGGATATCCTGCGGTTCAATTCGTCTTTCAGGGATATGACCGATATAACCGACTATATTATGCTCGGGAAGTCCGGTATCGATTATATCGTTTATAATATCGGGGAAAAGAATTATCAGATCCTCAGCAACGGAACAATGGAATGCTTCGGTACATATGATACATTCCCGGAACTTCTGTATGCTTTCTTTGAGGCGGAGAAACAGTAAAATATACTTAAGGAGCTATGTATGGTTTATTACAAAGATGACACTCTGATGATCCGTACTATGGAAGAGTCTGATGCACAGATCCTGACGGATGAAGAGATCGCACAGGGCTGGCATACGGATATCTCCAAATATCTGACAAGGCTCAGAGATCAGGCTGAGGGAAAATGTGTTTCTCTGACGGCTGTATTTAAAGGGGCTCCTGCAGGGTATATCAGTATTTATATCAGAGGTCTCGGCGGTGCATTCGGCGGAAAAGAGCTTCCCGAGATAGTAGACTTCGGAGTATTGGAAAAATACCGCAGAAAAGGTATAGGCAGCAAACTGATGGACGCTGCCGAACAGATCGCCGGCCAATATGCCGATACGGTATGGCTTGGTGTCGGTCTTCACAACGGATATGGAAGCGCTCAGCGAATGTATGCCAAGCGGGGCTATATCCCTGACGGAACGGGTATCTGGTATCGGGGCAGACCCTGTGAGCAATACGAAACAGATATTGCAAATGATGATGATCTTGTCCTTTTCCTTTCAAAAAAAATAAAGCCACAGGATGAACGCTGATATTTGAACTTCATTTCTTATACTTTTCAAAACCGCTCTTTCACGGCAGATATTCTGTCATGAGGGCGGATTTTTGTATATAATCAACTCCGGAGGATTAGCCATTTGTTTCTTTTTTATCGGTATCCCACGACGCAACCAACATTAACATATTTCAGTGAAATATGACAATTACGGTTGGTTGACGGCAACGCAACCATATGTTACAATATTCACAGAAATCATACAAAGGAGAAAAACGCTATGAATATTGTAGAACTGAAAAACGTCTGCAAGAGCTATGCGGCATTTCGTCTGAATAATGTTTCCTTTTCGCTGGAAAGCGGGAAGATCACCGGCTTTATCGGAAGAAACGGTGCAGGAAAAACCACCACCATAAAATCCATGCTGAATCTGGTACACACCGACAGCGGGGAGATAAGCTATTTCGGTATGCCGCTTATCGGCAATGAAACCCAGATAAAGCAGCGTATAGGCTATTCCACAGGCACAGTCAGCTGGTATCCCCGTAAGACGATACGTGAGATAATAGATGTGACCAAACGTTTCTATAACAACTGGGATGAGAACGCCTGCCGCAAATATATGGAAATGTTCGCTCTTGATGAGAATAAAAAGCCCATGGAACTGTCGGAAGGAATGAAGGTCAAGTGTAATCTGCTTTTTGCTCTTTCTCACGGGGCAGAAGTGCTGATACTCGATGAGCCTACAAGCGGTCTGGATCCGTTTTCGCGCGATGAGCTGACGGAGCTTTTTTTGAAGCTGAGAGACAACGGCGTGACTATATTTTTTTCGACTCATATCACATCCGATCTTGAACGCTGTGCAGACAATATCATTTATATCAGTCACGGTGAGATAAGGGCAGACAATACCAGAACAGATTTTATGGCAGATTACGGCAAGCCCGGGGAGACACTTGAAGAGATATTCCTGCGGCTGGAAAGGGAGTCAAGATCATGAGTGCATTATTCAGAAAAGAAATGCGTCTGAGCGCATCAATACTGTCGTATCTGTTTCTGGCAGCTTCTGTTATGACACTGTTTCCGGGATACCCTATCCTGTGCGGCGCATTCTTTGTGACTTTAGGCATCTTTCACAGCTTTCAGAATGCGCGTGAGGCCAATGATATAGTTTATTCCGCACTGCTGCCCATT
>CACZPE010000073.1 GCA_902782875.1 uncultured Ruminococcus sp.
ACCTGCCACCTGGCCTGCAGAAGTAAGATTAGTAAGTGATATGATACATGCTTCGAGCACGGACAGTCCCGCTCCGACTGCTTTTATCCCGAATCCGAAGGATACTGAGAAATATCCGAGAGCTATGGGGATACCGTGAAGCAGACCTTTTAAGAGATCTTTTCTTCTGCTCATGAAAATACCCCGAATGAGCTGAGAAGCAGCAGAGTGAGCATAACAGGAGCGATAAATTTTATCATGACTATGTAAAGAGTTCTGCGGGACATCTTTTCACCGTTCTTTGTTGCCTCGTCAAGTACAGTCTGAGGCTTTACGATCCAGCCTATGAGCAGACATGTGCCGATAGCGGTGACAGGCATAAGGAGATAGTTGCTTATATAGTCAAAGATATCGAGTATCTGACCCGTACTGCCGTTCGGAAGAGGCATTTCGAAATACAGTACATTGTATCCGAGGCAGATTATTATGCCAAGAACGCCTGCAGCTATGCTTTCTATGATAGTCGCATTCGATCTTTTCCAGCCCAGGGCATCTATAAGGCTCGATACGACAGTTTCAAGTATTGACATAGCACTTGTCAGCGCCGCAAACAGCACCATGATGAAGAATACTACGCCGATGACGTTTCCGAAGGCACCCAGCTGCATGAATACCTTAGGCAGTGCCACGAACATAAGGCCGGGGCCCTGAGAGCCCATGCCGTCCCTGCCGAGAAACACATATACTGCGGGGATTATCATAACGCCTGCAAGGAATGCCACCATTGTGTCGAAAAGCTCTATCTGCCTTACGGATTTTACCAGATCGTGCTCATCTTCAAAGTATGAGCCGTAGGTGACCATAATTCCCATTGCCACGCTGATGCTGTAGAAGAGCTGTCCCATGGCATCGACCGCGGTCATGAGCACGTTCTTTGCAGTCATCCCGGATATATCGGGAATAACGTATATCTTCAGGCCCTCAAGTCCGGTCCTTTCTCCGCCGCCGCCGAGCGTAACGGAGAATATCGCTATGCCGACCACCATAACGAGGAGTATGGGCATAAGCACTTTTGAGAGGGCTTCTATTCCCTTGTTGATTCCTCTGTATATTACCAGGGCAACTGCCGCAAGAAAGACCACGTCAAATATTATCGGTTCTGATGTAGATGTTATGAAGGAGGTGAAGTATCCATCCTCAGCGGCTGCAGCACCCTGTCCCGTGATGAATACGGTGACGTATTTGAGTACCCATCCGCCTATGAGGCAATAGTAGGGAAGTATCATAAAGGGGACGATGCTTGCGAGTACACCTACCCACTTGAAGTTATTGTTCAGCCTGCCGTATGCGGTCAGTGCGCTCTGCTTCGTCTTTCTGCCGATAGATATCTCGCTTACGAGCATAGTGAAGCCGAAAGTCAGGGCAAGCACAAGATATATGACCAGAAACAGTCCGCCGCCGTCCTTTGCCGCAAGATACGGAAAACGCCAGATATTGCCGAGCCCGACTGCACTGCCTGCTGCTGCAAGCACAAAGCCCACAGAGCTTGAAAATGAATTTCTTTTTTTCATGCTGATACCTCTCCGGATTATTGATACATCTGTATTATAGCATATCAGTTCTCTGATTTCAACAGAATAATATCTTTATGAAACCTATTTAACAATATTCGTCATTTTGACCGTAAAAAGCAGAAAACCCTGCTCACGCATAAGCGTAAACAGGGTATGTATTGTATCGTTATTTGTTTTTATTGTAAATAATCATAAGACCTTTCATAAGCAGATCATGATCTGGGATCATATCGTACTTTGACAGTCCTGCGAGAGTATCGGCGGCAAAGCCTGTGATCACAGTGCACGGTGTTTCTCCAAGCTCTTCGGACATACGTTCTATTATACCGTCAAGGGCAGATGCCGTACCGTACATAGCGCCGCTTTTCAGACATTCCACTGTATTGCTGCATATGACCTGTCTTGGCGCTTCAAAGGATATCTGAGGCAGCTGTGAAGCATTCTTTCTCAGAGCCTCGGTCGCCACCTGTATGCCCGGCATCAGCAGACCGCCTATGTAGCAGCGGTTCCTGTCGACTACACTTACGCTTATTGCCGTACCGCTGTCTATCACAACAACGGGGCAGGAATACTCCGCTGTAGCTGCGACTGCTTCCGTGACAAGATCGCTTCCGAGCTGTGCAGGATCGTCTATTCTTATGCTGAGACCTGTCTTTATCCCCGGGCCTACTGTTCTGACATTGCTTACACCGAGCTTCATAATGCCCTTGCGCACGGTGTCCGTGAGCCTCGGCACTACCGATGACACGACTGCTCCTTCGATACTGTCGGGGTCATACCCGTACAGCTCGCATATACTGCGCAGCTTCATCGCATATTCAAATTCGGTGGCACTTTTGTCGGTAGAGAGCCTTTCGGTGAAGAGTATCCTGTCCGAGAAGCCTCCCACAGCGGTGACGGTGTTGCCGATATCGACAGCTAATATCATATTTGCTCCTTTATGCAGCCTGAGCTTTCCTGGGTGCCACGATGTTCAGTACTCTTTCAACAACAGAGCTGAGAACGAGGTTTACACCGAGCTCGATCAGGAAGTTGATGCCTGCAAGACCTACGATCATGAATGCGACAACGTTGGTATCGCCTGCCCATTCCCTGATGGTGTCCATGAAGAATGCGAAGCAGCCGAGGAAGAATACGCCGGTATTCACTACGGGGCATACAACAGCCGCAGCGATTATTGCAGCTATCTGGCTCTTCTTGGATACCGCAGCATAGACAAGACCTGCTGCAAGACCTGCGAGAGCGCCCTTTGCAAGGCATGTGATGACAGTACCGGGTGCATTTACTGCGAAGAAAGGCGCAGCGTCAAAAAGTGTTACGCATCCGAATACGAAGCCGAGCCATGCGCCCGATTTCCATCCGTAGACCGCAGCTCCGACAACTATAGGCATCAGAGCGAGTGTGATAGAGAAGGGACCGAATTTTACGTTCGACGAGATTATCTGCAGCACTACAACTATCGCTGTCAGTATCCCGACCCCTGCTATCGTTTTTGTGTTCATGTTTTTCATATAACATCCTCCTTGTTATCATTCCCCGCATAGGGGATACAATACAACCTCGGATACAATACAATTATATTATAGCATGACACATGGAAAATGCAAGTGTTCTGCGGATTTTTAAGCAAATTCTAATCTTTTGACAATTTGTGGACTGTAAAGTAGTCGGGAAATGTGGAAAATATCTTATCGGGGATAAAAAAACAGCGGTATATCACCGCTGTGTCAGTCAATATGAAAGGTTTGCCCGTTGATCTCCACACAGCCGTCAGGCAGTGTGTCATTCCTTATGAAGGTAACGTCACTGCTGCGGAAATACTCCTTGTTTGAACGCTTGTGACCCACAAGTATGCTCATCATCTTCTGAGAAGCCTCTGCCTGTACTGCCCCATCCGAAAGAGCCTTTCCGATCAGCTGTCTGACCAGCTCCGAGCGTACCAGCTCACCGAGTGCAGGGTGATAGAAGCCGCCGAGCATGTCCTTTTCAAGCGAACGCTCGGCATGAAGACCGAGGCGTATCACGCGTATGTTCCTTTCCGTGAACATACCGAGGAGTACTGCGCACACCCTGATACATTCATCAAAGCTGTAGGGTATGTATTCTCCCTGCCTGTAAAGCCGCCCGAGAAGAGTGTGGTCGATTATTACAGTGGGATATATCCTCACGGTATCGGGGGAGAGGGCCGCTATTCTGCGCCCTGTTTCAAGGTCACCCTCAGGAGAGGACTTATACAGCCCCGTCATCATCTGCAGACCCAGTTCAAAGCCGTATGAGCGTATAAGTGCTGATGCCTTCACTACATCTTCTGCGGTATGTCCGCGCTTGTTTGCGGTGAGCACCTCATCATCCATAGACTGTGCGCCCAGCTCTATCGCCGTGACGCCGAAGTCTCTGAGAAGAGTAAGCACCTCATCATCTATGCAGTCGGGGCGGGTGGAGACTCTTATGCCTTTGAATCCGTCATGCCCGAGATATTTCTGCGCTGCGGTCAGTACATTTATCATATAATCACGGGGGATAGCAGTAAAACTCCCCCCGAAGAGTGCTATCTCTGTATTTGCCCGCTCTGCTGAATCCGTTATAGTCTCATGTGCCTCTGCGATGGTGTGTTCCACTTCATCGGGAGAGGGCGCAGCCTTTGTTCCGCTTATGGTGTTCTGCGCACAGAAGGAGCACGCAAAGGGGCAGCCCAGATGCGGGATGAATATGGATATATTGGCGTGTTTCATATCAGTCCCATCAGCTTGAGAGCTTCCTTTGCAGCCTGCTGCTCAGCCTGCTTCTTGTTGTGTCCCGTGCCCTCGCCGATTATACTGCCGTTGAGCATTACATCAACTATGAAGCAGCGGTCATGGTCGGGGCCAGTCTCGCTTTTCAGCACATACTCCACGCGCTCTTCGGGATTTTTCTGTATTACCTCCTGAAGCACCGTCTTGTAGTCCTGCAGGTTCTTTACAGAGTCCTTGTCGAGCTCCTTCGGGATAAACCCGAGTATGTATTCGGAAGCAGCCTCCATGCCGCCGTCAAGGTATATCGCAGCTATTACCGCTTCAAACGCGTCGGATACGATGGAGGGGCGGTTCCTGCCGCCGGTGTTCTCCTCGCCGCGTCCGAGAAGTATGTATGAGCCGAGGTCTATCTGCTGAGCAAATTCAAAAAGTGCCTTCTCGCATACGAGCGATGCTCTTATCTTGGTAAGGTCGCCCTCGGGCAGATGTCTGAAATGCTTGAACAGATGCTGTGATATGACTATCGACAGCACGCTGTCGCCTAAGAATTCAAGCCTTTCATTTGAATGTGTCCTTGCCTCGTTTGCGAATGAGGAGTGAGAGAGTGCTTCAAAAAGCAGCTTCTTCTTTGTGAATGTATAACCGATCTGCTCCTCAAAAGCCGCGAGCCTGTCGGCATAATTCTGTATATCCATATCACTGGTCCTTTTTTATTTTTTTTATAGAACGTGAGATCTCGCCTACAACATCACCGTCAACGCATTTCTTTGCCTGACGGATCGCGTTGAAGAATGCCTTGCCGTTTGAGCTGCCGTGAGCCTTTATGACAGGTCTTGCCACACCCATCATAACACCGCCGCCTACCTCTGTGTAGTCGAGCTTTTTCTTGAATGCCTTTACCTTCTTAAGTATCAGCAGGGCAGCAAGCTTGCCTGTAATACCGTCTGTGAGCATTCCCTTGAGTTCTCCCGCAAGGAACGAACCCATGCCTTCATACAGCTTGAGTGCAATATTGCCCGTAAATCCGTCTGTTACGGCTACCTGACATACGCCTGTGGGCATGTCTCTTGCCTCTAAGTTGCCATAGAAATCCACAGGAGCAGATGAAAGCAGCTTGTATGCCTCCTTGTCGAGATCACGGCCCTTCGTGTCCTCGGCACCTACGTTGATAAGGCCTACCTTGGGTGATCGCACGCCCATTACCTTTTCCATATATACGCTGCCCATGATGCCGAACTGCATCAGCATCTCGGGGCGGCAGTCAACGTTTGCACCGCCGTCAAGGAGTATCATATGGCCCTTTGCCGTCGGAAGTATGGGAGCAAGTGCAGGGCGCTTTATGCCCTTTATTCTCTTTGCTATCATCGTAGCGCCGACTACAAGAGCGCCTGTGCTGCCCGCACTGACAAAAGCATCGCCTGTGCCGTCGGCAAGAGTCTTAAGGCCTATCGCCATAGAGCAGTCATTTCTGCTTTTGAGTATCTCTGTCGGCTCTTCGTGTATATCTATCACGCTTTCGGTGTGCATGATATCTATGCCGTCAAGGGATATGCCGTTCTCCTCGGCGCATTTCTTTATCTTATTCTCATCACCTGTGAGAGTTATGTGTACGCCGAGCTCCGCCACTGCCCTCTGCGCGCCCTCGAGCACCGCAAGGGGAGCGTTGTCTCCGCCGAATGCATCAACTACTATATTCATAAGTTACCTCTATCAGCCGCAGTCCCAGTTGAACAGGACCTCGGAAAAATCAAGTTCTTTCAGTGCCTTCTCGGTTATGAAGAAATTCGCCGTGCCGCCGTCGCCCCACTCTATGCTTACATCATCGTCGTATACCGAGCCTATCTGAAGCAGCATCACGGTGTGATCCTCATAATAGTTCCTTCTGGGATCGTTCTGGTCAAAATGGGGATATCCGCCCATGAAGGAAGGAGTGTCATCCTCCCTGATGAGGTTTGTTTCCCACAGCTTGTCATCGAAGCTGAGTTCAAGATTTTTAGCCACAAATCCCTTGTTCTGCGGGAGAAAGATATCAAAGGCAGAATCAAGCTTTACACCTGTCTTTTCCTCAATGATGGCGAGCACTTCTTTTTCAAAGCGGAAATCATCCATCGTGGGAAGAGATCTTGCGAGCTTTCCCGTGATGA
>CACZPE010000074.1 GCA_902782875.1 uncultured Ruminococcus sp.
AAGGAGGCTGTAAATATGATCGGTGCTTGTTCTATCAATCAGGTCATCCTTATGGGAAGACTTACTTCCGATCCCGAGCTCAGACAGACACCCAACGGTGTTTCGACCTGTTCCTTCACTGTAGCGATCACAAGATCGTTTGCAAACCAGAACGGCGAAAGGCAGTCTGATTTCATTTCCTGTACCGCATGGAGACAGACAGCAGAGTTCATCTGCCGCAATTTTTCCAAAGGCAGGCTCATCCTGGTGGAGGGAAATCTGCGCACACGTTCCTATGACGACAGGAATCACCCCGACGTAAAGCATTATGTGACCGAGGTATTCGTTGACAACGCAGGTTTCGGCGAGACCAAGTCATCTGCAGGTCAGGGCGGACAGGGCTACGGCTCACAGGGCGGATACAGCCAGAACTACGGCAATCAGTCCTATAACCAGGGATACGGACAGAACCAGAACTACAATCAGAATAATCAGAACAGCTTCCAGCAGAACGGATATCAGCAGCCTCAGGCGCCTGTATCAGTAGGTGATCTGAGCGACTTCGAAGAAGTCATAAGCGACAGCGATCTGCCGTTCTGAAAATAATCGAATAGGAGGTTAAGATCATGGAAAGAGATACCCAGAGAGCTCCCAGAGGCGCAAAGAGAAGCCGCAAGAAGGTTTGCCAGTTCTGCGCTGACAAGGTTGAGAAGATAGATTACAAGGATACTGCAAGACTCAGAAAGTGCATGACTGAAAGAGCAAAGATCCTTCCCCGCCGTGTTACCGGCACCTGCGCTTTCCATCAGAGAGAGCTCACAGTAGCTATCAAGCGTGCAAGACACGTTGCACTGCTCCCCTATGTATCTGACTGATCATAATGGAAACATCAGCACCGTCCGTAAGGGCGGTGTTATTTTATTAGGGTTTAGGGTGTAGGGTATAGGGTTTAGTAATTCTATACCCTGAACCCTAAACCCTAAACCCTATTTTGCACATTGCCTGCAGGCTGAAATAGTGCAATTTATATATAGCTTTTTTACGCCGTATGTGGTAAAATATACTTTGCCAAACAACATAAAGAGAATCCGGTGCCGCGGCATAACGGCACGGACGCCGGCACTGCCGGTATTATGAGGGGATAACATAATGAGATACAGGATAAACTGGGGCGACGATGTGTTTGCAGTGCCCCGTTCGGCGGCAGACGGGCTGAAGCTTGCCTCCGCAAAGGCGGCAAAGGTCCTCATGTGGCTCTGCGCCTATAAGGAGCTGCCCGATGACCCGTCCGCGATAGACAGAAGCCTTTCAAAGGAAGATATAGAGGACGCTGTGAACTTCTGGACACAGCTGGGTGTGCTGAAGGACGACACCGCCCCCGCACAGACCGCACAGGCTCAGCCCGCAGCGCAGAAAAAGGCCTCTCCGCCCAAATTCAAGGCGATCATGCCCACGGAGATCGCCGAGCGCGTGCAGAGCTCACGCGATATACGCTTTCTCTTTGACGGTACCGAGCACTGTGCAGGCAGACCGCTCAACCATGACGAAGAGCGTACACTGATATGGATACACGACCATCTAGGCATACCCTCAGAGGTACTGCTGATGCTGGTCACAAGCTGTTTTTCCTCCGGCAGAGGGCAGATGAGCTATATAGAAAGCGTGGCCTGTGACTGGAGCGAGCGCGGGATATTCACTTATCAGGCAGCAGAAAAGGAGCTTATCGAGATGCAGCGCCGTGACAGCGGCAGGGCTCATATCATGCGTATCATAGGTGCCGAGCGTCTTACTCCCGCCCAGAAGGAATGCACAGACCGCTGGATGGACTGGAACGTGCCCGATGAGATGATATCCCTTGCAGCGGATATATCCGCTGAAAAGAAGCTCAGAACAGATGTGAAGTATATGGACGGCATCATCACCAACTGGCGCAAGGACGGCATATCCACCGTCGATGATGCCAAAAAGGCAGGAACGGAGCGCCGCAAGGCGGCAGAAAAGCCGAAGCCCGCACCGAAAGCGGATCTGTATGACACGGATGCGCTCGCAATGCTGGGCTTTGCAGGATTTCTTGACGGAGGTGCCGATAATTGACAAAGACTGAGATAAGGCATCTTGCCAATATGCAGATGGAGCAGCGCAGAGCGAAGGCTCTCGCCCTGGCGGACGAGAGACGCAGAGAGGTATACGCTAAGCTGCCGCAGATAAAAGAGATGCAGAGCATGCTCGCACAGACCTCGGTAAAGCTTTCAAGATGCCTGATAAGCAGGACAGGCGATCACAGACAGCTGCTCGAGGAGTTACGCAAGAACAATACCGAATGCAGCCTGATGATCGGTGAGACACTCAAAAAGGCAGGCTACCCCGAGGACTATCTCGAGGTGCGCTACCGCTGCGCAAAATGCGAAGATACAGGATTTACCGACCGAGCTATGTGCGACTGCCTGAAGAGGCTCATAAACAAGATCGCATCAGATGAACTCAACCGCGATGCAAATATGCCCAACGCCGATTTTGCGCACTTTGACGTTGAGATGTACAGGAATGTGAATATAAACGGCATAGATGCCTATAAGGTAATGGGAAATGTATACTCATTCTGCGTGGACTACGCAAAGCATTTCTCCATGTCATCCCCGAGCCTGCTTATGATAGGCAACCCGGGACTGGGCAAGACACATCTTTCGGTATCGATAGCAAAGGAAGTCATAAACGCAGGCTACAGCGTGGTATACGGCTCTGTTGTGAACAGGCTGCACGAAATAGAGGACGAGCACTTCGGCAAATCCGAGGAAACGAGGAACGTGCTCGACCTGCTTCTGGAGACCGATCTGCTCGTACTTGACGATCTGGGCTCGGAGCAGCGCACGCCCTTCTATGAATCGACGCTCTACAACATCATAAACACGAGGATAAACACCTCGCGCCCCACCGTGATAAGCACCAACCTGACATGGGACGAGCTCAAGCAGATGTACAACGAAAGGCTCATATCGCGCCTTGCATACGTATACAAGAACGTGGGCTTCATAGGCCGTGATATAAGGGCAATCAGAGCGGGAATGTGAATTCTTCAGGGTTTAGGGTACAGGGTTTAGCGGCCCCCCTGTACCCTTTTTCAGTAAATATATAGAATAAAAGTATACTTTTTTAGTTTGATTTGGCGCATATTATCGTTGACAATTTCTTAACATTGTGATAAAATCATTCTGACAGAGCAGAAAGCCCTGTTGTAATGGTAAGGAGAATGATTTATGAAAAAACCGATGATAAGCGCTGTTGCCGTAGTTCTCGCAGTGATGCTCACATCATGCGCGACGGGTACTCCCGCTCAGACAGAATCGCCTGCACAGACTACCGTGACCGAAGCTGTGACAGAAGCAGCTACCGAGACCGAATCACAGACTGAGACTGAACAGACCACAGAAGCCGAAACAGAGACCGAAGCTGAAACAGAAGCAGAAACCGAAGCCGCATCAGCCGACACAAGGATAATAACCGACCAGACAGGCACAGAAGTTGAACTCCCCGCAGAGGTACACAGAGTGGTAGTATCCTCCATATTCCCCGTACCCTCTGTATTCTGCCTTTTCAGAGGCTCCGCAGATGAGATAGTAGGCATGCATCCGCAGGCTATGTCCGCTGCTAAGAATTCCTTCCTCATAAACCTCTATCCCGAGATCGCAAATGCAGATACAAGCTTTGTTGAGAACGGCGAGATAAACGTTGAGCAGCTCCTCACCCTTGAACCCGATATGGTGATATTCTCAGCTGCCAACAAGGACGAAAGGGCCCTCTATGAGAGCGCAGGCATCCCCGCAGTTGCCTTCTCCCCCTCTATCGCAGGCTTTGACACAGTAGAGACCTATGCTTCATGGGTACAGCTCCTCGGCCAGATATACGGCGAGGAAGACAATGCAAACGCCATCGTTGAGGACGCAAGAGCCATCGCTGAGAAGGTAAAGGCAAAATCTGCAGAGATACCCGAGGAGAACAAGCCCTCCGTGCTGATACTCTTTAACTATGATGAGAGCGGCATAAAGGCAGCAGGCTCAGGCTCCTTCGGCGAGTACTGGATATCCGCAGCAGGCGGCGTTAATGCAGCTGCCGAAATAAAGGGACAGACCGAGGTCAATATGGAGCAGATATACGCCTGGGATCCCGACATCATACTCATCACAAACTTCATAAAGTATACCCCCGACGATCTTCTGAACAACACCGTCGAGGAGGACTGGAGCGGCGTATCCGCAGTACAGAACGGCAAGGTATACAAGTTCCCCCTCGGTATGTACCGCTGGTATCCCGCATCATCCGATGCAGCACTCTCGCTGGAGTGGGTGGCAAAGACCATACAGCCCGATGTATACTCCGATATCGACCTTGACAGCGATATAAAGGAATACTTCAAAAAGCACTATGACATAGACCTCAGCGATGAGGACATACAGACAATATACAATCCCTCTGCAGCGGCTGCAGCAAAGTAATTGATACCTTTCCCCGAACGGTTGATATCTCTGCCGCCCAAAAGCCATATACGAAAGTTTTGTGCGGCTTCTATTCAACCGTTCGGTCAGGAATCAGTGAAAAGCAGGCGTAACGCCTGCTTTTTTTGTAAGAAACCTGTTAGCCCTGTGAAGGTACTGCAATACCGGCTTCATAAACCGATCCGCCAAGTGAGTGCAGGCTCAGCCTGCCGGGAGGCATATATGAAAAAGCGCCTTATACCAATACTTATATTGCTCCCGTTCATCACAGCGGTGGTGTGCGTGGGGATAGGAAGATACTCTCTCGGCTTCACGGAGAGTCTTTCTGTGCTGTTTGCACGGTTCACGGGGGCAGAGGTGTCCAAGAACGCCTATTCCGTGGTATGGAATATCCGCCTGCCGAGAATAATACTTGCAGCTTTCGTAGGAGCGGGCCTGTCTGCGGCAGGTGCTGCATTTCAGGGGGTCTTCTCAAACCCCCTGGCAACGCCCGATACTCTCGGCGTGGCCAGCGGCGCTTCCTTTGGTGCGGCACTGGCGATGCTCATAGGCTCTCCTCTTTTAGGCACACAGGTCACGGCGCTTATATTCGGCTGCTCAGCCTGTCTGCTCACTATGCTCATAGCAGGCAGGGAGCGCACGTCCGTATCATCTGTGATACTCGGCGGTATGGCCGTATCATCGGTATTCCAGGCTCTTGTAGCCCTGGTGAAGTACGTGGCGGACCCCGTGGATGAGCTGCCTGCGATCACATACTGGCTGATGGGCAGCATGGCAAGGGCATCATACAAGAATCTTGCGGTCGGACTGCCGCTGATAGCAATAGGAACTATAGTCATATTCTTGCTCAGATGGCGGCTCGACGTCATATCTCTCTCTGAGGATGAGGCAGCATCTCTGGGCATGAACGTCCGTCTGATGCGCACGATATACATAGTATGCGCATCGCTTATAACAGCCTCATGCGTATCCATGTGCGGTCAGGTCGGATGGATAGGCCTGCTCGTGCCGCATATCTCCCGTATGATAGGCGGCAGCTCGGGCAAAAGCGTTATCCCCCTGTCCGTATCCCTCGGTGCAGTGTTCATGATGATCATGGACACCATTGCCAGGACGATGACCGCCGCGGAGATACCCATATCCATACTCACCGCCCTTATCGGAGCACCTATGTTCATAGCCCTGCTCAGAAGAAAGGGGGCAGCGGAATGAGGCTTGAGATACAAAACGGCACTTTCTCATACGGCAGCACGAAGATACTGTCGGGCATATCCCTGTCTCTTGAAGGCGGCGAGATACTTGCCGTGCTGGGTCCCAACGGCTGCGGCAAGACCACACTGCTAAGATGCATCACGGGGCTGCTGAAATGGCAGGAGGGCACAGCGCTGCTTGACGGAAAGGATCTTTCGGGGGACAAGGCCCACTGGAAAAAGATGTCCTATGTCCCGCAGCTTCGCACGGCCGCTCCCGCATATACCGTGCGTGAGATGGTGACTCTCGGCAGAAGCGCACATATCGGGCTTTTCGGCACACCCTCGGCACATGACAGGGAGATAGCAGACCGCGCAATGGATGAGATGGGGGTAACTCCCCTTGCAGACAAGCTCTGCACGCATCTCTCAGGCGGTGAGCTGCAGACCGTACTTATAGCAAGAGCCCTGGCGGCAGAGCCCTCTGTGCTGATACTCGATGAGCCCGAATCAGGGCTTGATTTCAGGAATCAGCAGCTCATGCTCTCTATTATCAGAAAGCTCTCCGACAAGGGCCTCGTGGTCATATTCAATACCCATTTTCCCCAGAACGCACTGAGCACCGCCGACAAGGCGCTCATGATGTCAAAGGGCGGCGAGCCTGTATTCGGTGCGGTCAGGGATGTGATAACCGCAGAGAATATCAAAAATGCCTTCGGAGTGGAGGTCATCATATCCGAAACGGTACACAACGGCAGGACCTACAGCTCGGTAACGGCCCTGGGCGATCAGTAATTCCAGAATCAGATGCGTCTGCACGCATCTGATTTTTTTGTATCATGCCGATGAGCGTCTGGCGGCTGCCCATGATTACAATATGGTAAAATTTATACTTTATTTATTGATTAAATCGCCGCTCGGTAGTATAATTAAATGATACGAACACCTGAAAGTACAAACGCAAAAGAGGAATTGCTTTGATAAAGAAATGGCTGATACCCGATATTCCCGAAAGCAAGGTAAATAGCCTGGCACTGACGGGACATATCAGCAAGACCGCCGCCAAGGTCCTTATCGGAATGGGGCTCGATACGGTGGAAAAAGCCGCCGTATTCTTCGGTCAGGACGGCGACGGGCAGACTCTGCCGCTGAGCGACCCGTTTCTGATAAAGGATATGCAGACTGCGTGTGATGTGATATCCGACGCAGTAGACAGCGGTGAGCTTATATGCATATACGGCGACTATGACTGCGACGGCATAACATCCACTGCGGTGCTGTCGGATTATCTCGGCAATATAGGCGCCAACGTCACGGCGTATATAAACGAACGAAATATGGGCTACGGCATAAACCCCGATGCGATAAGAAAACTGCACGAGGACGGTGTCGGGCTTATCATAACGGTAGACAACGGCATATCCGCTCTTGAGGAGGCAAAGCTCTGCAAAGAGCTGGGCATAACCCTTGTAGTGACCGACCACCACCAGCCGGGAGAAGTACTGCCCGAAGCTGCTGCTGTTGTCGATCCCCACAGGGCTGACGATACATCGCCCTTCAAGCCGCTGTGCGGCTGCGGTGTAGCACTCAAGCTCATAGCCGCTCTCGAGGGCGGTGACCTGGATTTCGCAGTGGAGCAGTATTCGGATATAGCGGCCATCGCAACAGTTGCCGATGTAGTACCGCTCACAGGCGAAAACAGACAGATAGTCCGCACGGGTCTAAAGTATCTTGAAAATACGGAAAATCACGGTCTGAGAGAGCTTATCGCAAAGGCAGGGCTCAAGGCTCCCTACAACTCGACTTCAATAGCCTTCGGGCTCGCTCCGAGAATAAACGCCGCAGGCAGGACAGCATCCCCTCTTGAAGCGCTTTCGCTTCTGACCACAGAGGATGCGGACGAGGCTTCCGCTCTTGCGGAGCGCATAAACGACCTCAATTCAGGGCGCAGAGCTTTTGAAGAGAGGATAATGAATGATATATCCGCCATGGTGAAGGCTGACAGTACGCTCCTGGACAGGCGTGTGCTCTTTTTCTGCGGAAAGGGCTGGCACCACGGCGTTGTGGGCATAGTCGCATCAAGAGTGACCGAGCGCTTCGGCAAGCCATCCTTCCTCATGTCATACGATGAGGACGGCGGCGATGTCAGAGGTTCTGCACGTTCATTCGGTGAATTCAACGTATTCAAAGCACTTTCGGCGTGCTCTGAGCTTCTCGTGAAATTCGGCGGCCACTCGGGCGCAGGCGGATTCACAGTGGCATATGATGATATAGGCAGATTCGGCGATACTCTGGAGAAATATGCCGCCAATGTACTCACAGAGCCGCTTTGCCCCGAGATACCCGCAAGCGGTACCTTAGGCCCTGAGGATCTTACCGAGGAAAGCATACGGGGACTTGATATACTCGAGCCCTTCGGTGAGGGCAACCCCAAGCCTGTTTTTCTCCTTCCCGACGCTGTTATAGAGCGTGTGTCGCCCATATCCGACGGCAAACACACAAGGCTCACGATAAACTGCGGCGGCATTACCGCGGAAGCGCCCATATTCGGCACAAAGGCGGAGGATTTCCCCTATCGCGCGGGCACAAGAGTAAATATGCTGGTATCGGTGGGTCTTAATACATACGGCAGCAAGACATCAGTTTCCCTGCGTGTGGTTGATATACGCCGCACGGGGCTCAGACAGACGGGACTTATAGCCGCAGAGGACTGCTACTATAAATTCAGGCGCGGCGAGATAAGCGAAAGGCGTATGCTCGACCATATCCGTCCTGAAAGAGACACATTCGCCGCTGTATACAAAGCGATAGACGGTCCATGCGACGTGCTCGGCCTCTATGCGCTCACGGACGGCATAAACCTGTGCAAATTCCTGATAGCTCTCGATGTATTCGACGAGGCAGGACTTATAGATTACGACAGGGTCGCACCAAGGATAACAAAACGGCAGGTATCTGGCAAGGCCGACCTTGAAGCAACGCCTACTATGAAAAAATTCGCGGTATGATCCGTTTAACACTGAAGGGATATGACATAATCCAAGAGGGAGGATATACATGAACAACACTGAAACGGTCTATACGATAGACATTCTTATGGAAAAGCTGATGAAGGACAACAAGCAGTATGACATAAGCAAAATAGTTTCAGCATATGAGTTTGCGGCAACTGCGCACGCAAATCAGGTGCGTTCATCGGGCGAACCTTATATCACCCATCCTCTTGCGGTGGCATATATCCTTCTTGAGCTCGGTATGGACACCGATACCATATGTGCGGGCCTTCTGCACGATGTGGTAGAGGATACCGACGTTACCCTTGATGAGATAAAGAAACGCTACGGACAGGACGTGGCGATGCTCGTTGACGGTGTCACAAAACTCGGCAAGATCCCCCTTTTCACCAAGGAGGAGCAGCAGGCGGAGAATGTCAGAAAGATACTTCTGGCCATGTCTCAGGACATAAGAGTCATCATAATAAAGCTTGCAGACCGTCTGCACAATATGAGGACGCTGCAGTTCAGACCCGCCCACAAGCAGAGAAACACCGCCCTCGAAACGATGAATATATACGCCCCCATCGCCCACCGTCTCGGTATCAAGACGATACAGGACGAGATAGAGGATCTTGCGTTCCGCTATCTTGACCCGTTTGCGTATTCCGAGATCGAGCAGATGCTGAAGATACGCAGCGATGAGCGTCAGGCATTCATAGAGAAGATAAAGAAGCAGATAGCCGCAAGATTTTCGGAGCTGGGCAATCCCGAGCCGCAGCTCTCGGGTCGCGTTAAGAGCGTGTACGGCATATACAAGAAAGCCTTTATCATGGGCAAGAGCATCGATGAGATATACGATATATACGCCGTGCGCATAGTTGTGAACACCGTTATCGAGTGCTATAACGCGCTCGGTATCATACACGATATGTACAACCCCATACCCAACCGTTTCAAGGACTATATCGCCACTCCCAAGGCGAATATGTACCAGTCGCTGCACACGACCGTAATCGGTACGGAGGGTATACCCTTCGAGGTGCAGATCAGAACGGTGGATATGAACTATACCGC
>CACZPE010000075.1 GCA_902782875.1 uncultured Ruminococcus sp.
GGATATGGCGGAATCGGCAGACGCGCTAGATTCAGGTTCTAGTGGTAGCAATACCGTGTGTGTTCAAGTCACATTATCCGCACCAGCCCTTGTTCTTAAAACAAGGGCATTATTTTTATCCTGATGTAAAGGAAGATAGTTATGACAGACTACGATATACTTGTAAAGCAGGCTGAGTCGCTTGTATCGGGAGTGCCGCACCTTGTGGCAAATCTTGCGAATATATCCGCACTGATCTACAACAGCCTTGATGATATAAACTGGGCGGGAATATATCTTGCGAACGGGGATAAGCTCGTTCTCGGGCCCTTTCAGGGAAAGACCGCCTGTGTGGAGATTCCCTTCGGTAAAGGTGTGTGCGGTACTGCCGCCGCTGAGAATAAAACTCTGGTAGTACCTGATGTGCAGCAGTTTGAGGGGCATATCGCCTGTGACAGTGCATCACGCTCTGAAATAGTGATACCGCTGCATAAGGGCAGGGTGATAGGCGTGCTTGATATCGACAGCCCCGTTGTTTCACGCTTTGACGACAATGACAGACAGGGCCTTGAAAGAATAGCAAAGGTCACTGAGGATATGATGTCGCTGTTTCTCAGATGATCATTATGGTAAATACAGCCGGCGCACTTTTCATGACGAAAAGTGCGCCGGTGTTTCTTTTGTTCTATATTTTTTGTATTATCAGTTTATGCGGTCATTCTTCGTATTGATAAGTCCTGAACGCTTCTATAGCGCTCTCTACTACCTTGTAGGATTCCTCGCCGTTGTATTCCTTTATCCTGTCGCCGTATACCTCAAGGAATATCCGCAGATTATCTTCGTTGTATACGGAATTGGGTATATCGTCATACTGATCCCTGAAGAGACCGGTGATATATGTTCTTATGAATATCCTGTCGGCGATATCGTTGTACTCGGGCGGTATAGCTGATGTGTAGCCGTTGTAGGAGAGCAGGTAATTCACATCATCGCTGTAGTAGTGATCCCTTGAGTTTCGCAGCAGAGTGAGCATACCCTCCTGATTGTCGCGTATCTCCACGCTGCTTTCTCCGTAGTTATATCGGCGTTCACCGGCAAACGGCAGATTGTATCTGTATGTAAGGCTCGAGTCAGAGGAGCTCATGCTGATATCCTTGCCTGTTGCGTGTTCGTACATCTCAGCGCTTATCATGGTGATGCCGAGATCATTGGCCATCTTTCCTGCATTGTATTCGGATACCTCGGGAATATCGGGAAATCCTGCGCTCTTAAGATAGGACAGGGTATTCACAAAGCTTTCATCAAGGTATATCGAATTATTTTCCCATGATTCCCAAGAGAGGTATCCGCATTTTAAATCAGGGCGCAGATACGTTTCCTCGTCCTGTGCCATGATATCCGCTCTGTAAGCGTCCGCAAGATCCTCATAGAAGCTTGCAGGCAGATCCTTTACGTTTACGGAGTACTGACCAGGATTGGATGATGATGTGGAATAATCATATACCCATACAGGTTTCAGTTCCATATAGAATGTGGATTTGGCCGGCCTTTCAGCAAGATCCTGCTGCAGTTTAATGAGCTTTGTCCTTACTAAATCAGCTCTGCGGGTTTTCATCTCATCCGTCATATCAATGACGGAGAGCTTCTGGTATACATCATCGTTCATACGCAGAGTTCTGTACATCCATGAGCCTGTTCTCATCTTATAGAGTACATTTATCTCTTTTACGGATCTTGTGGGAGTCGTTTCGTCAATTACAGGGTTTACCGCCTGTCTGTGTATGTCGGTAATAACAGAGATGCTGTCTCTGTCAGTGATCACCGTGCTGTTGTCGAGATCGTGCAGGAAATTGTAATTATCTGTGTTTTTGCCGTATATTCCGTTGTAGGATATATACACCTTGCTGACTGTCATAGGAGCGGGGACTCTGGTTGCAGCCCCGAAGCCGTTTGTAGCGATCATGAGGCCGTATACCGAGCAGCTCACTACCATGGTTATGAGGTACGCAACGGCATATCTGCCGAATTTCTTGAAGCCTCTGTTCCTGATGACGGCAGCCACGAAATAGAATATCGCGGTCAGTATTATCATGGGTATGATATAGTCCTCGTCTATCATCAGGAATACAAAGCACAGCACTGCTACCGTGAGAGATGTCATCGCAAAGTAGAACAGGTCGTATACGATAGGCTTGCCTGTATCCTCTGCCTTTCTGTGTCTGTATATCAGGAACGATGCGACGCCGTAGACAAGAGTCATCAGCAGGGATAACCCCATGCAGCGTCCGAAGCCCATGACCGCGTCATTTGAGTCCAGGTTCTCTATGAGATAATAGAGCAGACCCGTTGGAGATGACACGGGAAGAAGATACTCGATATAGAAATCTGCACTCAGTCCCTGTACTTTATCGCACAATGCGCTCGTTGCCGTGACTATAGCACCGGGTATGAGCATATTTATCAGTGCGGAGTACATGATATTCTCGAGTATGCTGCCGCAGCAGGTCATGACCAGTACACTCAGGGTATAGTACATCAGCATCATCATGAAATAGCCCGGTATAAGCTTGAACAAATACGGAGCCATCTCGCCGAAGTGGTTGAGTACCTCCTTTGAGGTGCTGTATGTGATCCATTCGCCGGCTATCCTGCCGTCATACATCAGGTGGCCTGTAAGAAGCAGCAGGAGAGATATGCACTGTGAGATAAGATAGGGGACCGTGTAGGTGAAAAGTCCTGCAAAAAAGTCCGATATAAATCTCTGATCTGTCGTCATGGGCAGAGAGAAGCGCATATCAACCGATGTCTTTCTGTAAAGATACGGCATTGCCGTAAGTGCGCAGGCTATGCCTGCAAGTCCTGCTATCGCCGATGTGAATCCCGCTATGACAGTATATACATCGGGATCGGGATGGTCGTGTGTGGCAAGCTGCAGCAGCATCGCGAGCAGTATGAGCGGCATGCCTGTAAGATGCAGCACCAGCAGCACTATAAACAGCTTTCTGTTGTTTGATACCACAGACTTTCCGTTATGCAGCGTCCTTGCGGAGAACAGACTGCGTTTGTCAAGTGCGGTCGTGTTAGTCATTGTTATCCCCCAGTTCTTTCATGATATCCTCAGCTTCGGGATAAAGCTCCCTTGCTTTTCTGTAATACTCAGGAATATCATTGTTATCTCCATTATCGCTTTCCTCGTATTCTGTCAGTTTCACGGCAAGCTGCTCGACAAAAAGCTGTCTTGCCATATCCTTGTATTCATCGTCAACAACATAACTGAAATCGCCGATGTCAAGTATGAAGTCGTCATCATCGGGCAGCTTGTTTATACTGCTGTGAGCTATGATCTCACAGATCATACTGCGCTTTTCATCAGATATACTGTTTTCCGGATAGCAAAGTCCCGTGCTGTATGTCCTGGAATATACCAGAAAGCCTGTTACGGATTTCCTGCTCATGAAAAGAGGCTTCCATGCATCAGGCTGTGAGGCTCTGAGCGCAGCATTGCTTATCATATGTACCTGAATGCGGCCCGCGTATTCTGAAATCTCTTCATATGAGGGGAGGGAGTACTCTGCGGCATTTTCAAATCCGCATTCACGGAGATAGGAAAGTGTATTTGTGTAGTGAGCGGGTATCGGTATGCTGTTGTATACGCCGTTGAATGCGAACAGATAGCAGCTGCCGCCGTTGTGAAACTGTTCTTCCGTCTCTGCATATATGTCCTGTCTGAGGGCAGCCTTAAGCTTGTCGCTGAAATCATCGGGAAGCTCATCTGCTCTTCTTGTGCGGTAAGTATCGGTCTCGTCAAATGAGAAAGCAGCATCATCGTAGACCGCTGAGAAACGGCTGCTGTTTTTCTTAATCATTGCCTCTGACGGCAGATCCTTTACCCTGTTGCATACAGGAGCGCATGCGAGCGTGCGTATATCCCACATATCCCTTATGGCATCAGGAATATGACTTAAGTCATCAGGCGATGTACTGAACTGATCTATGTAGTATGCATATCTTTCAGCACGCTTCTCCCTGAAGGCATCGCTCATATCCAGCTTTTTGAGCATATCATACCCTGTGTTGTCAAGACAGTATGTGCGCACCATGGCAGAGCCGTTCCTGAGAGTATATTTTATTCTCACCTTATAAAGGCTTTCAGGGCGGCTATCGGCGCAGTACCTGTGCCAGTCAGTTATAACAGCGATATCATACGGGCTTTCGGTGTATGTGCCTGTGGCATCGGGAGCGTCCTTGCCGCCGTAGCATAGAAGACCGTCTATGATAAGATCGCCTGTATCATAGGAAACATCGTATATACTGGTGAACGAATCATTCCAGCTTATTTCTGCCGATGCTATATCATTGATATCGGGAACAGCCTTGTCTGCACCGAAATGCTCCGTTGCCCTTACAGTGAAGCAGGAGACCGATGATACAGCAAGCGCTGCCGCCGCAAATGCAGCTGAGAGCTTCTTCTTTCTGCTAAATATCACAGCCGCTGCACATACTGCCATAGCTATGACAAAAAGCAGGATATTGAAGTATTTATCGGTAGTCTCGTCGGATATTGGCCTGCTGTCAGACAGCAGGAACGCTCCTGCGGCTGCAGATATACATGCAAAGAATATGAGCACTGCAGGGGAGATGTATTTTGATCCCGACTGTTCCCCCTTTCTTTTTCTGTAAAGTCTGTATGCAAAGAATACGTATATCATGCTCACAGCACTCATCAGAAGAGGATAGGTGATCTTTGTGACAGAGGGCAGATAATGGTTGTAGCCCAGTGAGTTTATCAAATTGAAGTATATTGTCCCCGCAGGAGATGTATACGGTATGATATGTGAATAGGAAAGCGACGGGTCAGCACCGTATATATCCGTGAATGCCGAATGTATCACTGCAGCTTCGGCAAGCGGGATTATGAACAGATTAGCGCACATAAGACACGCCGATATGTCTTTGTTTCCCGAGGCTGCAGCCGTGAATACCGATATGGTGTATGCCATTATTCCCGACATCACGGTGAACACCGCTATGGGGATGATGGTCTGGGCGGCGGAGGAATACACGGTATTGACAAGATATTCGAATTCCGGAGTGATGACGCTGATATCATCCTTTGCCGAAGCTGCCGCATGATAGCCTGCTATGCCGGCAATCTGAGATAGTATCAGTGGCAGTGTATATATCGTAAGTCCCGAGAGAAAGTCGCATATGAACAGCGAACGTCTTGATACCGGCAGTGAAAATGTCATATCGGCCTGAGGCTTTTTGAAAAGATACTCAAAGCTCACATACGATGCGGCATAAGCTCCCCCCACAAGTACTACATCCGAGAATATCAGTACGATAAGTGCGATGCTTGTATTTCCTATCAGCATATCCTCGCTTCTGGCAAACAGCGGGGCTGTATAAAGCAGGGGATAACCGAACAGATCAAGCAGGAACAATACTGTCATCAGCGGCAGCTTTCTCTTTAATGATGTCCTGAATCTGTGGAGCGAATTTCTTCTGTCACTGTTATCTGAGGTCGCCTGCATCATATCCGAGTCCCTCCATTTCGTATATGAATATCTCTTCAAGTGTCATCGGTATGATATCGAAAAGTGTGGGATGCATATCTTCAAAGGCTGCCCTGATCTCCTCCTCGCTGCCCTTGATGATGAAGTAGTAGACGCTCTGATTGCGCTCAAAGTGGAGTATATCGTTCTGTTTGAAGTCTTCTTCGCTGTACTCCTGCGGGAACGCCGCCTGTACCTTGTGGATATTGCCCTTTACGCTGTCAAGGTCGCGGCTGAATACCATCTTTCCCTGATGTATGAGCGCTACGCTGTCGCAGACCTCGTTTATCTCCTTGAGATTATGTGAGGATATTATGGTGGTAAGGCCCCTGTCGAGCATGGCGTCAACGAGCATGCGCTTGACTATTATCCTCATGGTGGGGTCGAGACCGTCAAAGGCTTCGTCGAGCAGAAGGTAATCGGTACGGCAGGCAAGTCCCGTTATAACAATGGACTGGCGCTTCATGCCCTTTGAGAATTTGTCGGTGCGCTTGTCGAGCGGGAGCTCGACTTTTTTTGCGAGCTCATCGAACACCTCATCGGAAAATTTCGGATAAAAACCCTTGTAGAACTCCTTCAGCTCTTTCAGAGTGAATTTTCCGAACTGAACGGTCTCATCGTTGATAAAGAATACCCGTTCCCTTACACTTGCATCATCGAAGATCTTTTCGCCGTCTATCAGCACATTTCCCGCTTCTGCCCTGTATGTCCCGCTGATAAGGCGGAGTATGGTGGACTTTCCC